>JBJTAA010000037.1:0-2845 GCA_046090525.1 Planctomycetota bacterium | reverse complement strand
CCAGCCGCTGGGCCGCTTTCGGGTCGCGTCGCCCGAGGCCCTCTACCGCGCGATGCAGGAGGTGGACTGGACGGAGCAGCTGAAGACGTCCGACACGCTCCGCGTCGATGCGGCGATCCACGACACGTTCACCACACATTCGCTCTACGCGGCCCAGATCTTGAAGGACGCGGTCGTGGACCAGCTGCGCACGCCGAGTGGGAAGCGGCCGAGCGTGCAGCTGCGCGGGGCGACGCTGCGGCTGGGGCTGCACCTTGTCGGCGACGTGGCCACGATCTTCCGCGATGCCGCCGGGCGTTCGCTGCACCAGCGTGGCTGGCGGATGGGCGAGGTCGAGGCGCCGCTCTCCGAAGTGCTCGCAGCCGGCATCCTCGCGATCGCCGGCTGGTGGCGGCCCGGCATGCGCGATCAGCCATCCACCGGCGAGCCGCTGCTCGATCCGATGTGCGGGTCGGGCACGTTCGTGGTCGAGGCAGCGACGATCGCCGCGGGCATGGCTCCCGGGCTGTGGCGGGCGCGGCGGAAGGCACACGGGTTCTTTCGGTTTCGCGACTGTGACAAGCCCCTGGTGGAGCGGCTCGTCGCGGAACTCGAAGCTCACGTCAGAGAGCCTGCAGGCACGTTCGCGGCCAGCGACCTTGATGCCGGCGCGGTCGAGGCGGCTCGGGCGTGTGCGGTGGCCGCGGGCGTGGAGGCGAGCGTCGTGATCGCAAAGCATCACTTCGAGGAGGTGCGGCCGGAGGCAGCGCCCGGTCTCGTGGTCACGAATCCTCCGTATGGCGAGCGGCTCGCGCTACCGCGAGCGGGTGCGCTCTTCCGCCGGCTTGGCGACTGGCTCGTGCAGCAGTGCGGCGGCTGGCGGGCGGCGATCCTCGCGCCCGACACCCCTGCCGCCGGCCAGCTCGGGCTGCGGCCAGCGCACCGCGTGCCGCTCATGAACGGCCCGATCGCCTGCCGGCTCCTCGAGGTCGAGATCCGGGAGCGCTCTCCGCTGCCCGCCGAAGTGTCTGGGCCTCTGCCCGGGGCTTCTTTGCCCCACCCGGCACCGAGCGGCAGCGACGGGACTCCGCATCAGATTCGCAAGGGTTCGCGCGCCGTCACCGACCAGATCGGCGATTTCCGGCGTCGGCTCGCCAAGCGGTTCAAGCACCTTGCGAAGTGGGCTCGTCGGCAGGGAATCGAGGCGTTTCGCATCTACGATCGCGACATTCCCGAGATCCCGCTCGTCATCGATTGGTATGCCGGGTGGCTGCACGCCGCCGAGTACGAGCGGCCCCATGAACGTACCGAGATCGAGCACGACGTGTGGCTCGACAAGATGATCGAGGCGGCGGCGCTCGAACTGGGCGTGCCGGTGAACCAGACATTTCTCAAGGTGCGCAAGCGGCAGCGGGCGGGCGGACAGTATGAGAAGGTCGGCGAGCGCGAGGCCGTGCTGACGGTGCGGGAAGGGGGCCTCGAATTCGAGGTAAACCTCTCCGACTATCTCGACACGGGCCTGTTTCTCGATCACCGCCAGACGCGGGCCATGGTCCGCGCCGAGGCGGAGGGAAAGCGGTTTCTCAATCTGTTCTGCTACACCGGGAGCTTCTCCGTGTACGCGGCGGCCGGCGGGGCGGCGGAGACGACGAGCGTCGATCTCTCCAATACGTACCTCGACTGGACGCGCACCAACCTCTCGAAGAACGCCTTCAAGGACGCAGGGCGGCACAGGATCGTGCGGGACGAGGCCCGGGCGTTCCTCGAGCATCGGGCGAAGCGGGCGGAGCCGCCGTTCGACCTTGTCGTCTGCGATCCGCCCACGTTCTCGCGGTCGGCGAAGAGCGAGATCCCGTGGGACGTGGAACGTGACCACGCGGACCTGCTTGGCCTTGTCGCGCAAAACCTCGCCCCCGGTGGCGTCGTCTACTTTTCGACGAACTTCCGCCGCTTCCACCTCGCCGCCGACAGCCTGGCGGCCGACTACACGCTCCGCGAGATCACGCAGCGGACGATCCCGGAGGACTTCCGCGACGAGCGCGTCCACCGGGCCTGGAGGCTCGTGCGGCGCTAGCGATCCGGTGAAAGGGTCATCCCGGACCTTCTTTCCGGCGGCGGATCACGATGGCCACGTCCCGCCGGGCTCGGGCGAGGGGCGCGCGGGGTACGCGGCGACGGCGCGGTGCCGTTGCGGCCGGAAAAGGCCGGTTTTACGATTGCCCCATGGCATTTCCCGCGATCCGCCGCCGCCCGATCGCCGTCGTCGTCGCCCTGGCGGCCGGCCTGGCGCTGGTCGGCTGCCGGCCGGCCGACCCGGACCTCGTCAAGATTGTCAGCAGCCTGCCGCGGACCGGATCGGCCAAGCACCAGTCCGACACGCTCGTCCGCGGGATCCGGATGGCGATCGAGGAGTCGGAGGGGCGCGTCGGCAGGTACCGCATCGAGTACCTCGACCTCGACGACTCGACCGCCGCCGCGGGGCAGTGGACGAGCGAGGCGGAGGCCGCCAACGCCCGCCGCGCGCTGCAGGACCCCGACGTCTGCGCCTACATCGGCACCTTCAACTCGGGGGCCGCGAAGGTCTCGATGCCGATCCTCAACCTCGGCGACCTGCTCATGGTCTCGCCGGCGAACACGGCGGTCGGGCTGACGAAGCCGGGGCTGGGGATGCCCGGCGAGCCCGAGGTCTACCGCCCCACCGGGCGGCGCAGTCGGCGGCCATCGGGCCCTGGAGGTCGTCGGCCGGCACCACGCGGGCGTAGTTGCGCCGACCGGTGGGGCGGTAGACCTCGGGCTCGCCGGGCATCCCCAGGCCCGGCTTCGTCAGCCCGACCGCCGTGTTCGCCGGCGAGACCATGAGCAGGTC
>JBJTAA010000036.1:0-2955 GCA_046090525.1 Planctomycetota bacterium | reverse complement strand
TCCAGAGGCAGATCCGCTTTCCGACCGTGGTGGGCTGGGCAGGCTGCAGGTGCGTTCGGCCGAGGCAGGTGATCGCCCTGGTCTGGATCGCCTTGGCCGCAAGCCGCTCGATGGTGGTGGCCAGCCTCGCGACGACGAGGTCGAGCGACTCGCGAATCAGGACCAGATCCGCGTTGTCCGTGATGCCGGCGCTGGTGGCCCCGAGGTGGAGGATCGGCCGGGCGCTCGGACAGGCGTCGCCGAACGCGTGGAGATGGGCGAAGACGTCGTGTCGCATGCGGCGCTCGTACTCCGCCGCCCTGGCGAAGTCGATCGGTTCGAGATGGGCCCGCATCTCGGCCAGCTGGGCGGGCGTGATCTCCAGCCCCAGTTCCGCCTCGCCCTCCGCCAGCGCCAGCCAGACCCGCCGCCAGAGCGAGTAGCGGTGGTTGTCGCTCCAGATCCGCGTCATCTCGGACGAGGCGTAGCGGGCGGCGAGCGGGTTCTCCCAGCGGTCGCGATCGTGGTTGGCGGGGGGCTGCAAGCGTGGGTCTCCGTGGGGCCTGGGTTCAGCGGCGTTCCTGCTGGCGGGCCATTTTGCAGAACAGCCGCTCCACCGCCAGCCGGGAACGCAGGCCGCGGGAGGCTTCGCCCTTGAGCGCGAGGTCGAGGTCGCGAAGCCAGAGCGGCAGCCGCCGGGCCCGCGCGGCGCCGAGTTGGCCGAGCGCCTCCCGGGCCTGGGCCAGCGCCTTGGGCCAGGCCGCGACGCCCGCCTCGCGCAGGGCCGCATCGACGCCCGCCGGCCGCCCCGCGCCGGCCGGCAGGGCCAGGAGCCGGGCGGCCGTCGAGAGCTTGCGGAGCACGGCGCTGGCCTGGGCGGCGATCGCGATCGGGCTCTCCCCGGCATCGAGCAGGGCGGCGAGTTCGTCGAGCGCCGCGGCCGCGTCGCCGGAGGAGGCCGCGTCGATCATGCCCCAGGCCGATCGCTCCCCCGGCGTGCCGGCGAACTCATCGATCGCCTCGGGCGGAATCGGCGTCGTGCGTCCGCCGGCCGGGGTGGCGGCGGCCAGCCTGGCGAGGGCCTGGTCGGCGAGCCCGAGGTTGCCGCCGACTCGCTCGAGGAGCTGCTCGGCGGTGGCGGAGGCGAGCCTGATGCCGTGACCCGCCTCGGCCCACTTCCGGAGCCAGCCGGCCAGATCCTGGCGGGCCGGGATCGCCGTGTCGATCACCAGGCCGTGCTGGGCCGCCGCCTTGGCCAGCCGCGTCGTGGCCGGAAACGATTTGACCTCGAGGATCACGAGCCCGCGGCGCCCGCGCGGCGCCGAGGCGATCCGCTCGAGCAGTTCGCGGGTGGCCGTCACGAAGGCGTCGGCGTTCCGCACGACGGCGGCCCGCGTCGCCGTGGCGAACAGCGGCACCGTGGCCGCCTCGTCGAACACGTCGCGCGGATCGAGCGGCTCGTCCCCCGCGAACTCCCGCCAGGCCCAGGGCCGGTCGTCTTCGTCGGGCACGAGCCGGTCGCGCAGCAGCCCGAGCACCTGCCGCGCGAGGAAGGCCTCGCCGCCGGTGACCACCACGATCGACGGCGTGCCGATCGCGAAGCCCGCCGGCGCGATCAGGATGTCGAGGGCGTGCGTGCCGCCGGCCACAAGGTGCTTCTCCGGAAACCTCCGGAGTCTACCGCGGCGGCGGAATCACGGTGCCGGCGGAACCACCCGCAGGCCGCCGAGTCGGCCGCCGAACCGCGTGGGGGCGACGGAGATCGCCTCGGGGCTCGCGGCGAACCCCGTGTTGCCGGCCGCGTCGGTCGCCTCGACCCGCACGAAGACGCGGGCCGGCACGCTGCGGCCCGGCTCCCAGCGGTGCGCGCCCTCGTTGGCCGCCGTCGCGGTGATGGTCGCCCAGGGGCCCTCGGCGTTGGGCGAATAGAGGAGCCGCACGGAACTCGCGGGCAGCAGCGGATCGCGGGCGGCGTAGCGGATCACGAGCACGTCGCCGGCCGCCGTCTCGTCGCGATCGATCGCGACCAACTCGACCTGCGGGGCCTCCGTGTCGATCCCCACCCAGGCATCGGGCTCGGCGCCGCTGCGCGGCCCCGCCTCGGCGTCGGGCACGTCGGCGACCAACTCGAGCCGCACGCCGTAGAAGCCGGGCTCGGCGAG
Organism: Planctomycetota bacterium; assembly: GCA_046090525.1. GTDB lineage: Bacteria > Planctomycetota > Planctomycetia > Pirellulales > UBA1268 > QWPN01. The sequence continues at coordinate 814 of JBJTAA010000036.1, read as the reverse complement.
TTCGACGTCGATCGGGCTGCGGCCGTCCTTGTCGATCGCCGCCTTCTGCCAAGTGAGCCCGCCGTCGCGGGTGGTCCAGAGTTCGGCCCGCAGCGGCCCGGCCGACCGGCGGACGGCCGGGATCTCGTAGTCCCAGGTGAACCGTTGCCCGCGGACCAGGTGCAGGGGACGACCGCGATACGACCAGGGCTGGCCGTCCGTCGCGGGCCGGGTGATGCCGGCGGCGGCCAGCGGATCGCCGGCCACCGAGACGGGGCGGGCGGTCGCGCGACGGCCGGCAGCATCGTCGGCACGGGGCACGAGGCCCGCCGCGCCGGCACGAGCCGTGGCGGGCGACTGCGCGGTCAGCCCGGCCGACCGCTCGGGCGGCTGGGTCGCTGCCGTCGCCTGAGGCGCCGCAGGCGGCGCGTTTCCGGGCCAGGGGGCTGTCTGGGCGGGCCAGGGGCCGGTCTGGGCGGGCAGGCCGGTCGCGTCGAGCGGGTGGGCGGACGGGCGCGACAGGACGCTCGCCGTCCCCGCATCACCGAAACCGCCGGCCGTTGCGCCGGCATCGATCGGCGCGGCGTCCGCGTCGGCGACCAGCCCGTCGGCCGACTGCGTGGGCAGCGGCGGCACGCCGAGTTCCCGCGCCAGTGCCGCCTGATCGACCCGTGGATCGGTGGGCTCGAGCGAATACTTCTTCTCGGTGCGGTTGCCGGATTCGTCAGTGATCGCGATCCGCACGGCCAACTGGTCGACCTTCTCGCCGGCCCACCAGATCGCCTCGCCCACCATGTGGGCGGGCCGCTCACGGGCGAGCACGGCGTCGGCGGCC
>JBJTAA010000035.1:0-7402 GCA_046090525.1 Planctomycetota bacterium | reverse complement strand
GCGGAGCGTGGGCCCGACCACGATCACCGACCGGGCCGAGTAGTCGACCCGCTTGCCGAGCAGGTTCTCGCGGAACCGGCCCTGCTTGCCCTTGATCATGTCGGTGAGGCTCTTGAGCGGGCGGTTGCTCGAGGCCAGCACCGGCCGCTTGCAGCGGTTGTTGTCGAAGAGCGCGTCGACCGACTGCTGCAGCATCCGCTTCTCGTTGCGGATGATGACCTCCGGGGCGTTCAGGTCGACGAGCTTCTTGAGCCGGTTGTTGCGGTTGATGATCCGGCGGTAAAGGTCGTTCAGGTCGCTGGTGGCGAAGTTGCCGCTGTCGAGCATCACGAGCGGCCGCAGGTCCGGCGGGATCACGGGGATCACGTCGAGCACCATCCACTCGGGCTTGTTCTCGCTGTCGCGGATCGCCTCCACGATCTTGAGGCGGTTGACCAGGTCCTTCTTCTTCTGCTTCGAGTTGGTGGTGGCCAGTTCCTCGCGCAGCTCCTTGGAGACGGCGACGAGGTCGAGCCCCAACAGCAGCTTTCGCACCGCCTCGGCGCCCATCTCGGCGTCGAACGAGCCCTCGCCGTAGGTGGCCCGGGCCTCGCGATACTCCTCCTCCGTGAGCAGCTGCTGCTTCTTCAGCGGCGTGTCCTTGGGATCGAGGACGACGTAGTCCTGGAAGTAGATCACCTTCTCCAGGCTCGAGGTCTTCATGTCTAGGAGGGCGCCGAGCCGGCTGGGCATGGCCTTGAAGAACCAGATGTGGACCACGGGCGCGGCGAGCTCGATGTGGCCCATCCGCTTCCGCCGGACCTTGCTCTGCGTGACCTTCACCTGGCAGCGGTCGCAGATCATGCCCTTGTACTTCATCCCGCGGTACTTTCCGCAGGAGCATTCCCAGTCCTTCTCCGGTCCGAAGATCTTCTCGCACATCAGGCCGTCCTTCTCGGGACGGAAGGTGCGGTAGTTGATCGTCTCGGGCTTCTTGACCTCGCCGAACGACCAGCTGCGGATGTCGTGCGGCCGCGCCAGGCTGATTTTCACCGCCGCGTAGTCGTTGACGCGATCGTAGGTGCCTTCGCCGATGCTCACTGGTGCCTCTCCTGGTAAATCCGTCGGTTCATCGAGCCGTCAATCGTCCGCCGTCACGCCGGGGGCGTGACCCTACACCCGCCGCTTCTCGAGCTGCATGTTCAACGCCAGCCCGCGGATCTCGTTGGTGAGCACGTCGAAGCTGGCGGGCGTGCCCGCCTCGAGCGTGTTCTCCCCCTTCACCATGCTCTCGTAGATCTTCGTGCGGCCCTCCACGTCGTCGCTCTTCACGGTGAGCAGCTCCTGGAGGATGTAGGCCGCGCCGTAGGCCTCCAGCGCCCACACCTCCATCTCGCCGAACCGCTGGCCGCCGAAGCGGGCCTTGCCGCCGAGCGGCTGCTGGGTGATGAGCGAGTAGGGGCCGGTCGACCGGGCGTGCACCTTGTCGTCGACGAGGTGGTGGAGCTTGAGCATGTAGATGTAGCCCACCGTCGTCTCCTGCTCGAGCGGCTCGCCGGTGCGGCCGTCGAACAGCTGGGCCTTGCCGTGGCGGGGCAGGCCCGCCTCGTCGAGGACCTTGTTGATGTCGTCCTCGCTCGCCCCGTCGAAGAACGGCGTGACGGCCTGGAAGCCGAGCACCTTGCCGGCCCAGCCGAGGTGGGTCTCGAGGATCTGGCCCACGTTCATCCGGCTCGGCACGCCGAGCGGATTGAGCAGGATCTGCACGGGGGTGCCGTCGGCCAGGAAGGGCATGTCCTCCTTGGGGAGGATCTTCGCGCTCACGCCCTTGTTGCCGTGCCGGCCGGCCATCTTGTCGCCCACGGAGATGACCCGCTTGGCGGCCACGTAGACCTTCACCATCTGCAGCACGCCGGGGCGGAGCTCGTCGCCCCGCTTCATGCTGTTGAGCCGGCGATCGCGGGCATCCATCGCCTCCTCGACGGCGGGCCACATCGTCTTGATGATCTTGTCGATGTCGGCCTTCCGCTGGGGCGACCGGCTTTCGATCTCCTCCGGCTTGAAGGCCGCCGCCCGCTCGGCGACGACCTTGTGGTCCTGGTTGCGGACGAGCGGGCTGCCGTCGGCCGCCGGGAGCGGCTTCTGCAGGATCTTCTCGATCTCGCCCACCATCGCGGCGAAGGCCTCGGCCACCCGGAGGTTGCCCTCGCTCTCAGCCTCCTTGAGCTGCTTCTGGAACTCCCGGCGCTCCTCCTCCGAGAGGCTCATCTGCCGGGAGAACTTCTCGGTCGCGATCACGATGCCCTCGACGCCCGAGGGCACCTCGAGCGAATCGTTCTTCACGTCCTCGCCGGCCCGGCCGAAGATCGCGTGCAGCAGCTTCTCTTCCGGCGTGAGCTCCGTCTTGCTCTTCGGCGAGACCTTGCCCACGAGGATGTCGCCGGGCCGCACGTAGGTGCCGATCCGGACGATGCCCCCTTCGTCGAGGTTGTGGAGGGCCCGCTCGCCCACGTTCGGGATGTCGCGGGTGAACTCCTCGCGGCCGAGCTTCGTGTCGCGGATCTCGATGTCGTATTCCTCGATGTGGATCGAGGTGTAGACGTCGGCCTCCACCAGCTCCTCGCTGATGATGATGGCGTCCTCGAAGTTGAAGCCGTCCCAGGCCATGAAGCCCACGAGCACGTTGCGGCCCAGGGCGAGCTCGCCCTTGAAGGTCGCCGCGCCGTCGGCGATCACCTCGCCCTTCTCGACCTTCTGGCCGAGCGAGACGATCGGCTTCTGGTTCTGGCAGGTGCGCTCGTTGAGGCCCACATACTTGCGGAGCTCGTAGGTGTCGACGCCCGCCGCCGAGCCGGCCGGAGTGATCTCGATGGTCTCGGCGTCGACGTAGCTGACCGTTCCCTTGCGGGCGGCCCGCACGAGCAGGCCGGAGTTGGCCGCGACGTCCCGCTCCATGCCGGTGGCGACCACCGGCGGCTCGGTCACGAGCAGCGGCACGGCCTGCCGCTGCATGTTGGAGCCCATCAACGCGCGGTTGGCGTCGTCGTGCTCGAGGAAGGGGATCAGGCCGGCCGACACGCCCACCATCTGGCTGGGGGCCACGTCGATGTACTCGATCTCGTCGGTCGGCACGAGCACGAAGTCACCGCGGTAGCGGGCGATCAGCGCGTCGCCCACGAGCCGGCCGTTCTCCACCTGGGCGTCGGCGGGCGCCAGATGGGCTTCGTGCTCCTCGTCGGCCCGCAGCCAGACGACGTCGTCGGTCAGCTTGCCCTTCGACACCTTGCGGTAGGGCGTCACCAGGAAGCCGTAGGAGTCGACGCCGGAGTAGATCGCGAGACTCGAGATCAGGCCGATGTTCGTGCCTTCCGGCGTCTCGATCGGGCAGATCCGACCGTAGTGCGAGATGTGCACGTCGCGCACCTCGAAGCCGGCCCGCTTGCGGTTCAGGCCGCCCGGGCCGAGGGCCGAGAGCCGCCGCTCGTGGGTGAGCATCGAGAGCGGGTTGGTCTGGTCGACCACCTGCGAGAGCTCGCCGCGGCCGAAGAAGTACTCGATCGCCGCCGAGATGCTCTTGGGATTGATGAGCGTCCGCGGGGTCATCTCCGCGGCGTCCTTGAGGCTCATCCGCTCCTGCACCGTCCGCCGCAGCTTGAGGAATCCCTTGCGGAGCTCGTCGCTGGCGAGCTCGTCGATCGTCCGCAGCCGGCGATTGCCGAGGTGGTCGATGTCGTCGACCTCGACTTCCCCCTCGCCCTCGCTGAGCTGCAGCATGTAGCGGATGGCCGCGATCAGGTCCTCGGCCCGGAGCGTCATCTCCGTCTCGGGCACGTCGAGGCCGAGCTTGCGGTTGATCCGGAACCGGCCCACGCGGCCGAGCCGGTAGCGGTTCGGATCGTTGAACTTCTCGTCGAACAGGGTCCGGGCCTTGTCGAGCGCCGCCGGATTGCCGGGCCGCAGCCGCTGGTAGATCCGCACGAGGGCGTCCTCGTGACTGGGGGCCACGCCGGTCCGCCGCTTCGACTCGTCGGCATCCTCGCGGAGGCTGTTCATGATCAGGGGCACCTTCTGCTCCTGCATCACCTCCACCGCCGGAAGACCGGAGGTGCAGATCAGCTCCGCCTGATCCTGCGTGATCGTGCAGCCGGCATCGACGATGATCTCGCCGGCCCGCTCGCTCGACTTGGGATAGACGATGTCATCGACCGCGATCTTGCCCACGAGCTTGGGCACGCTGCGACCGCCCGCCACCTTCTCCTTGGTGGTCTTGTAGAAGAGCTTGAGGATCTCCGTGTCGCGGCTGTACTTCGGGTCCATCGCCCGCAAGAGCGTGAGCGCCGAGAACTTGCCGCTCTGATCGATGCGAACCTGGAGGGTGTCCTTCTTGGAGACGTTGAGCTCGATCCAGCTGCCCCGCTCCGGAATGATCCGGCAGTTGTGCGTCTTGCGGTCGGCCGACTCCGTGTCGGCCACGAAATCGATGCCGGGCGAGCGGTGCAACTGGCTCACCACGACCCGCTCGGCGCCGTTGATGATGAACTCGCCGCCGCCGAGCATGATCGGCACGTCGCCGAGGTAGACCTCCTCCTCGATCGGCTGCTCGCGGGTGAGCCGCAGCCAGACGCGCAGCGGCCGACCGTAGGTCAGTCGCAGCTGGCGGCACTCATCGGGATCGTAGCGCGGCTTGCCGAGCTCGTAGCGGAGGTACTCGAGCTTGACGGTCTTGTCGTAGCTCTCGATCGGGAAGATTTCCCGGAGCACGCCCTCGATGCCCTGATCCTTCCGCTTGGCCGGCGGCACGTCGTACTGCAGGAAGGCGTCGTAGAACCGGGTCTGGATCTCGGTCAGGTCGGGGATGGCTTGACTGGCGCGGTTGCTGCCGAACTTGCGAATCTCGGTGGGCTGCAGGCGGCGGACGGCGCTGGTTGCCATGGAGAGAACGACTCCTCGTGAATGAAAAGCGGCAAGGCGGCGGCAGGCCGCGACTGGACGTGACGAAACCGGTCAGGGGCGGCCAGACCCCGTTCCGGCGGAGCGAGCGCCGGAACGGGACCAGAAACGACGAGAGGGCGGGCAGAGAGCTGACGCGGGCGCGTGCGGCATGGAGCAGCGACGGCGAAGCGGGACGGGACGACCTTGCAAAAACTATACCGTTTTCCCCGCGGTGAGCAAAACCAGCGGAAAAAACCGGCTTTCGAACCAGTTTTTACTTGATCGAGACCTTCGCCTTCGCCTCTTCGAGCTCCTTGGCGAGCTTCTGGGCATCTTCCTTGGAGATGCCCTCCTTCACCTTCGCGGGGCAACCCTCCACGAGATCCTTGGCCTCCTTGAGACCCAGGCCCGTGGCGGCACGCACCACCTTGATGACGCCGATCTTGTTGTCGCCGAAGCTCTCGAGAACCACGTCGAACTCGGTCTTCTCCGCCGCGGCCTCACCGCCGCCAGCGGCACCGCCGCCACCGGCCGGCGCGGCCATCACGACGGCGCCACCGGCCGCCGGCTTGATGCCGTGAACCTCGTCGAGGTAGTCCGAGAGTTCCTTGGCCGCCTTGAGAGTCAGCCCGACGATCTTGTCGCCGAGGGCCTTGGTCTCGGCGGAGAATTCACGCGTCGCTTCAGCCGTTGCCATCGCTGCGGGTCCTTTCCCTTCGAATGCCGCGTCATCCGCCCTTCCGGATGCCGCTGGAGTTGGTTGACTGGTGATGAATGGAGGTCGATGTTTTTCGGCACGAGCAGGCACCGCCGTGGCTGGGCCGCACCGCCGAGCCCCCTGTTGTACCACGATTTTTTTCCGGGTGAAGTGCCTCCCGGAAAATCCCCCGCGGCCGGCAGGGGGCCGGCCCGAGGGCCCTGGTCAGCCCGCGGAGCCGCCGGCCTCCGCCTTTTCCAGGTCGTCGACCCGCGAGGCGATCTGGCCCGCCAGGACGCCCGCGGCCGAGGTGATCTGCCCCGCCAGCACCGACGCCAGCGAGGAGATCTGGCCCGAGAGCACGGAGAGCTGTTCGGCCCGCGTGGGCCACTTCGCCACCCGCTTGACGTCGGCCGCGTCCAGTCGGCTGCCGTCGAGCGCGCCGCCGCGGCACTCGAAGCCCTCGAACTCCTTGTCACCCGCGAGGCGATCGAGCTCCTTGGCCAGATCGACGACGTCCTCGCCGCCCCAGGCCAGGGCCAGCATGCCGGCGGCCTTCTCCAGGGCCGGCGCCAGCGGCGTGCCCGCCACGGCCCGCTGGGCCAGGCTGTTCTTCACCAGCTGCAGGTGGATCTGCTTCTTGCGGAGCGTCTGCCGCAGCTGCGTCGTCTTCTGCGCGTCGAGTTGCCCGAGGCTCACGACCATCACGTCGCCCACGCCCTGGAGGCGGGCCTTGAGGTCGTCTACCAGCATGTCCTTGATGGCTTTGCTCATCGCTGTCGTGTCCTGAATCGGAGGTTCGGGGAAAGGGCTCGGGCCGGCGTCACACGGCCACGCGGACGCCCGGCGTCATGGTGCCGGAGATCGAGACGCTCTTCACGTACTGCCCGCGGACGCTCGAGGGCTGCATCGCGACGATGTGATCGATGAAGGCCTTGATGTTGTCGACGAGCTTGGCGGCGTCGAAGCTCGCCTTGCCGACGACCGCGTGCACGATGCCGGTGGGGTCGTTGCGGAACTCGACCTTGCCGGCCTTGTACTCGCTCACCGTCTTCTTGATGTCGGCGGTGACCGTGCCGGCCCGCGGGCTCGGCATCAGCCCGCGGGGGCCGAGCACTTTGCCCAGCGGACCGACGAGGCCCATCATGTCGGGCGCCGCGATGCAGACGTCGAAGTCGGTCCAGACCTTGATCTTCTTGGCCAGGTCGTCGGCCCCGACCTCCTCCGCCCCCGCGGCCCGGGCGTCGTCGGCGAGGTTGCCCTTCGCGAACACCACCACCCGCTTCGACTTGCCGATGCCGTGCGGCAGCGAGAGCGAGCCGCGGACGATCTGATCGGCCTGCTTCGGGTCGATGCCGAGCCGGATGTGGATCTCGACGGTCTGGTCGAACTTCGTCGGCGGAAAGCTCTTCAGCACCCCCACCGCCTCAGCGATGGGCAGGGCGGCTTCCGACTCGGGCTTCTTGGCGAGCATCGCTCGCATGCGCTTCGTAACTGGCACGGCTGGGGATCCTGAAACGTGGAAAGGGAATGTGGGGTGTGCGGAATCAGCCTTCGACGGTGATGCCCATGCTGCGGGCCGTGCCCTCGATCATGCGGCGGGCATGCTCGCCGTCGCGGGCGTTGAGGTCGGCGCCCTTGAGGCGCACGATCTCGTCGAGCTGGGCCTTGGTGACCTTGCCGACCTTGTCCTTGTTGGGCACGCCCGAACCCTTCGCCAGGCCGGCGGCCTTCTTCAAGAGTGCCGCCGCCGGCGGGCTCTTCGTGAAAAACTCGAACGAACGGTCGTTGTAG
>JBJTAA010000034.1:0-4413 GCA_046090525.1 Planctomycetota bacterium | reverse complement strand
TGGCGCGTGGACGCCGGGCACCGGCGGCACCGGCACGCAGGCGTTGTGGACGCTCACGGGCACCGCCGGCCGGATCATCGCCAACGGGTTTAACTTCAGCTCGGCCCGCGTCGACTCGAGCGTCGGCCCCGGCCTGATTCTCGAATCCCGGGCAGGCAACGGCGTGGCCAATACGCTCAGCACCGGCACGGGCAGCGGCACGATCGACCCCACGTCGGTGTTCCGCTATGCGGGTGCGGCCGCCGTGGCCACGCCCTCCACGCTCACGTCGACGCGGGCCATCGGCATCCTGGAGGTCACGAGCGGCGCCCTCCAGGTGTCGTCGCTCCCCGGCCTGGCAGCCGCGCGTGTCAACGGCGGCGTGCTCATCGCGACGTCGTCGAACGCCCTACCGGGCTTCGGCTCTGCCGGGTTCGTGACGTTTGGCGGCGGCACGCTCCAGCTTCCCGTCGATGGCACCGCCTGGACGATGAGCCAGGTTGACACCCTCCTCACCAACGCCACGAAGACGAGCGGCGCCCTGGCGATCGACGTGGCCAGCGGCGTCCAGACCCAGACGGGCAGCGGGTATTCGGGTGGCATCGGCCTCACGAAGCTCGGCGCGGGAACGCTCGTGCTGTCGGCCGCCAACACCTACACGGGGGCCTCGACCGTATCGGCCGGCACGCTGCAGCTCGACGATGCATCGGCCCTGGGGAATACGGCGAACGCCCTGGCCGTCAACGGCGGCTCGCTCAACTTGAACGGCAACTCCGTCTCCGTGGGCACGCTCTCCGGGTCGTCGGGGGCGACGATCTCGACCAACTCTTCGGCCGGCACGGCCACGCTCAGCACGTCCGTATCCGGCTCGTCGACGTTCGGCGGCGTGATTCAAGACAACGGCTCGGGCCGCCTGGCCCTCACGAAGCTCGGCTCGGGCACGCTCGCGCTGTCGGCCGTCAACACGTACACTGGCACCACGAGCGTTAATGCCGGCGTGCTTCAGGTCGGTGTGAGCGGCGGGGCGGGCCGGGTGACCGGCGACACGGCGGTGAACACCGGCGGCCGGCTGCTGCTCACGAACGTCTCCGGCACGCTCGGCAACGTGACCTTGGCCGGCGGCCGCATGGACCTGTCGACGAACAACGCGAGCATCGGCGCGCTCTCGATGACGAGCGGCACGCTGGGCCTGGGCAACAGTACGTTGCGGCTCAGCGTCTGGGGCAATGCTTCGGTCACCGGCGGCAGCGTCGTAGAACCGGGGTCAGCTGGCGTGATCAGCTTCTACGGTACGACGAACGTGTTTGCGCCGGAGACATTCAGCACGGCCTATTCGTTTCAGCTGCTCGCCTCCGGCAACCAGACGTTTTCCGGCTCGACGGCCCTTGGCGCCTTTAACTTGCGAGGCACGGGCATCAAGACGGTGTCGAACTCGGGCACGATCACTACCATTTCGTTTATCAACGACACGGCCGGCAGCCCCGTCACGCTGAAGCTCGGCTCCAACATCGCCGTCGGCACCGGAGGCCTGAATCTCGCCGGCTTCAGCCAGCAGGGCACGGCGCTCAGTTTTGGCGTCGATGCCGACACCTACTCGCTCAACCTCACGGCGGCGTCTGGAGCGTGGACGCCGGGCACCGGCGGCACCGGCACGACGGCGCTGTGGACGCTCACGGGCACCGCCGGCCGGATCATCGCCAACGGGTTCAATCTCAGCTCGGCCCGCGTCGATTCGAGCGTCGGCCCCGGCTTGATCCTCGAATCCCGGGCCGGCGACGGCGGGACCAACAACCTCAGTGTCGGCACGGGCAGCGGCACGATCGACCCCGCGTCGGTGTTCCGCTATGCGGGCTCGGCGGTGGCGGCCACGCCGGCCACGCTCACGTCGTCGCGGGCCATCGGCGACCTCGAGGTCACGAGCGGCGCCCTGCGGATCACCTCGCTCGCCGGGCTGCAGAATCTGCGGGTCACGGGCGGCACGCTCGATCTCGGCAACCAGTCGCTGTCGGTCACGTCGGGCTCGTTCGGCGGCGGCAGCGTGACTAGCGGCACGCTCACGTCGAGCACGTTCCTGGCCACCTCGGGCACCGTGGGCGCCTCGCTCGCCGGCGTCGGCGGCACGCTCACCAAGTCCGGCGCCGGCACGTTCACGCTCGCCGGGGCCAACACCTACACGGGCGCCACCACGGTCTCCGCGGGCACGCTGCTCGTGAACGGCGACCAGTCGGCGGCAGTCGGTGCCGTCACGGTCGCGGCGGGCGCGACGCTCGGCGGCTCGGGCGTGATCGGCGGGGCGGTCTCGATCCTCGGCGGCGGCATGGTCGCACCCGGCACGAGCCCCGGCACGCTGACGCTGGGCGACTCCCTGACGCTGGCCGGAACTTCGATCCTGAGCTTCGAGCTCGACGCCCAGAACGCGACGGTCGGCGGCGGCGTCAACGATCTGATCACGGGCGTCACGGCCCTGACCCTCGACGGGGTACTCGACATCGCAGGCACCGGCGACTGGACGGCCGTCGCCGACAACACGACGTGGCGACTCGTCAACTACTCGGGAAGCCTGTTCGACAACGGGCTGACGTTGGGCTCGGTCCCGACGCTCGGCGCCGGACAATCGTTCCAGATCGACACGGGGACGGCGGGCCAGGTGAATCTCGTGGTCGTGCCCGAGCCGACTGCCCTGGCGGTCGCCGGGATCGGGCTCGCCGCCGCCGCCGCGATCCTCCGCCGCCGCCGAAAGTAGGGCAGGCTTCACCCTGTTTCGCCATGATCCCCCGCCGCGCATTTACGCTCGTTGAACTCCTGGTCGTGATCGCGATCATCGCGGTCCTGATCGCGCTGCTTCTGCCGGCGGTGCAATCATCGCGGGAGTCGGCGCGGCGGATCTCCTGCCAGAACAATCTCAAGCAGCTCGGCCTCGGCCTGCACACCTACCTTTCGGCCCGGCGCACGTTTCCGCCTGCGTCCGACGTGCGGATGCCGCAGCATTGCAATGGAACTGACTGCCGCGGCGTGCACCTGAGCATCCTGATCCTCCCCAACATCGAGCAGCAGCCACTCTACGACCGGTTCGTGAGCCTGGGCGGTTTCACCACCGTTTTCGCGCTCCCGTCGGGCTGGCCGCCCGCCGGGGTGACGATCCCGACGTATCGGTGCCCGAGCGAAACCAAATCGGCCGGCGAGCCGCTCAAGATCGACTACTTCGGCGTGATGGGGGGAGGCGACACTGCGCAGCGGTCCCGCTCTCTGTGGGGCGATGTGTTCAACAATGGGTTATTTATGGAGAGCCGGCCGATACCGCCGGCGGCCGTGCTGGACGGAACGTCGCGGACACTTGCGATCGGCGAGGGGCCGACGTCGCATCCCAACTACGCCGCCACGGGACCGAGCGAGACCGCGTCGAGGTGGCATTGGGGCGGGTCGACCTATATCTGCCCGACGACGCCTGGCAGACCGCCTGGCGGGTGTGATGCCTGGAACACGCGAGGCTTCCGGAGCACGAAGCAGCCGATCAACTCCAAGGACCCGCGCGTGATCCCGCCCTTCACGACGTCCACGCTCATCAGCGAGATCCCGTTTGGCAGCAATCATCCGGGCGGCGCCGGGTTCGTGTTCGCCGACGGCCACGTGGCGATGCTGGCGGAGACGATCGACATCGGCGTCTATCGTGCGCTGTCGACCCGGGCGGGCGGCGAATCGGTGTCGGAGTGATGGATTCCGTACGGTCAACTTCCGGGACGTTTGCGTTGGCCCTGCTGCTCGCCGCGGCCGGCTGCGGCCGCTCGCCGCTGCCCGTAGCGCCGGTGACCGGGCGGGTCACGGTGGCCGGCAAGCCGGTGACCACCGGCGCGGTCTGGTTCTATCCATCCACAGCCGGTCGGCCGGCGATCGGCCAGATCGGTCCCGACGGTCGCTACACGCTCGCGACGTTCACCCGAGCCGACGGCGCCCTCCTCGGCGCGCATCGGGTGGTGGTCGAAGCGCGCACGGTCGAGCAGACGTTCGCCCCGCCGCCGGCCGCGGCCGACCTGCCTGCCGATCTTCCGGAGGCGGTTCGCCGGGAAATGGAGGCAGGGATGTTCCTCGGGGAAAAAGTGACCTGGCTCGTGCCCGAGATCTACGCCGCCGCGGCCACCACGCCGCTGCGGGCCGACGTGAAGCCGGGCCGCAACTCGATCGACTTCGACCCTCCCGCCCCCTGCCCCCTCCCGCCCAGACTCCCGCCATGCTTTTCAGCCGGTGCAACCCGTTCAGAGTTTGCCTCCATACCACGGTGCTCGCCGTCGCCATCTGCGTCTCCGGGCCCGCATCGGGTCTCGAGTTCCACGTCGCCCCGACCGGTGACGATGCCGCCCAAGGCTCGGCCGAGGCGCCCTTCCGGTCGCTCGAGCGGGCCCGCGACGCCATCCGCGCTGCCCGTAAGGAGACAGCGCC
>JBJTAA010000033.1:0-4312 GCA_046090525.1 Planctomycetota bacterium | reverse complement strand
GGACGATCGACGCTGACCCCCAGGAGCCCGGTTCCTCCGGAACCGGGTCAGCGTTGACGAGACGTCCTGCGTGATCCGGTCACGGAGTGACCGGACTCCTGGAACCGGCTCAGCGTTGACGCGACGTCCTGCGTGATCCGGTCACGGAGTGACAGGACTCCCGAGTGCGCTCACCCCGTCGCCGGCACCTCGTCGAGGGCGACCGCGTAGGCGGTCGCGTGCGAGCGGCAGTGCGAGATGCTCACGAGCACGCAGCGGATCCCGAGCGACTCGGCGACCTCCTGCGTGCCCCCGGAGAGGAACGCCTGCGGTCGGCCCCCCGGGAGGTTGCGGATCTCGACGTCGCGCCAGGAGATGCCCCGCTTCCAGCCCGTGCCGAGCGCCTTGAGCACCGCCTCCTTGGCGGCCCAGCGGCCGGTGAAGTGCTGCGTGGCCATCCTCCGGCTGCGGCAGTATTCGATCTCGTGCGGCGTGTAGACGCGGCCCACGAAGAGCTCGCCGTGCCGCTCGATCATCTGGGCGATCCGCAGGCACTCGGTGATGTCGGTGCCGATCCCGAGGACGTTCATCGCTTCGTTCCCGGTGCGGAGACGGCCGCCGAGCGGTCGAGGCCGCAGGCCCGGCGGGCTCGCGCGAGCACCTCGCCCGCCTTGACGCGGGCCCGGGCGGCACCGTCCGCCAGGATCGCCTCGATCCGGCCGGGGTCGGCCGCGAGTTCCGCCCGCCGGCCACGGGCCTCGGCGAAGAACTGCCCGGCCGCCTCCAGGAGCTTCTTCTTGATCTCGCCGTAGCCGAAGCCGCCGCGACGGTAGAGGTCGGCCATCGCCTGCCGGTCGGCCTCGCCCGCGAACAGCGAATAGAGCTCGTAGAGATGGTCCCCCGCCGGGTCCTTCGGCTCCTCCATGGGCCGGGAGTCGGTCGTGATCCGCATCACCTTCTTCTTGAGCGCGCCCGGCTCCTCGAACACCTCGATCGTGTTGTCGTAGCTCTTGCTCATCTTCTGGCCGTCGGTGCCGGGCACCTTCGCGCCCCCCTCCACGAGTCGCGGCTTGGGCAGCGTGAAGACGTCACCGTAGAGGTGGTTGAAGGTGCCGGCCAGGTCGCGGCAGACCTCGATGTGCTGCACCTGGTCCTCGCCGACCGGCACCACCGTGGCGTCGTAGGCGAGGATGTCGGCGGCCATCAGCACCGGATAGGTGAACAGCCCGGCGTCGGCCGGCAGGCCGCGGGTCTTCTTGTCCTTGTAGGCATGGCACCGCTCGAGGAGGCCCATCGGCGCGACGGTCATCAAGAGCCAGGTGAGCTCCGTCACCTCCGGCACGTCCGACTGCACGAACAAGACCGCCCGCTCCGGATCGAGCCCGAGCGCCACGAGGTCGAGGGCGGCATCCCGCACGAAGCCCCGCAGCACGGCCGGATCGCGGACGGTCGTGAGGGCGTGCAGGTCGGCGATGAAGTAGTAGGCCTCGTCGGCGGCCCGGTGCGCGCCCGCGGAGGCGGTGGCGCAAGGCTGGAGGTCGATGTATTGCCGGATCGCGCCGAAATAGTTGCCCCAGTGGAACCGGCCGGTCGGCTGGATCCCCGAGAGGGCCCGGGTGGGCCGCGGCGGGCTGGCTTCAGCCGGCATGGGCGGGCTCCTGCGGGGCGGCGGGCTGGCAGCCGGCCTGCGGCGGGAGCCGGAGCGTGCCGACCACGTCCGCCAGGCTCGTCGCGCCCGCCTCCGCGAGCGCCCCCGGCAGTTCCTCGAGCAGCCGGGCCGAGACCACCGGTTCCGCGAAGCTGGCGGTGCCGATCTGCACGGCCGTGGCGCCGGCCACGAAGAACTCCATGCAGTCGTCGATCGTCATGATGCCCCCCACGCCGATGATCGGGATGCCGACCGCCCGGTGCACCTGGTGCACGCACCGCAGGGCCACGGGCTTGATGGCCGGGCCGCTCAAGCCCCCCACCACGTTGCCGAGCAGGGGCTTGCGCCGCCGCCAGTCGACGGCCATGCCCTGCAGCGTGTTGATCAGCGTGACGGCGTCGGCGCCGCCGTCGGCCGCCCCGCGGGCCACCGCCACGATGTCGGTGACGTTGGGGGTGAGCTTCGCGATCACGGGCAGCCGCGTGGCCGCACGCACGCCCTCCACCACGCCCCGGCACGTGGCCGGATCGGTGCCGAGATCCACGCCGTGGCTGACGTTGGGACAGGAGACGTTCAGCTCGAGCGCGGCGATGCCGGGGATGCCGTCGAGCCGCCGGGCGAGGGCCACGAACTCCGCGGCGTTGGCCCCGGCGATGCTCACGATCACGGGCGCCCCGCAGCCGGCCAGGAAGGGCAGCTGCTTCTCGAGGAAGGTCTCGACGCCGTCGTTGTCGAGGCCGATCGAGTTGAGCAGCCCGGAGGCGGTCTCGATCGTCCGCCAGGGCACGTTCCCCTTGCGGGGCTGGGGCGTGATCGTCTTGGGCACGATGCCGCCGAGGCGGGCCAGCTCCACGAAGCCCGTCATCTCGCGGCCGTAGCCGAACGTGCCCGAGGCGACCAGGATCGGGTTGGGCAGCCGCAGCCGGCCCAGCGTCACGGCCAGCGCGGGCTGGGCGCCGGCGGAGGGGGAAGCGGCGGAGTGCGGCATGGCTCTGGCGGGGACGGGGTCGGAACGATCGTGGAGTGTAGTGGGTTTTCCCAACCCCCCAACCCGACCAGATTTGCCCCGGACTCCGGCGACCGACCCACGCTCGTCGAAATCGGCCCGGTTTTTCCGGCCGCGTCAAGTTTGCCGGTCGTGCCGCCGATACTGACCGATGGCAGGGATTCGGTGGACCGGTCGCCGCCGTGGCGGTCGGTTGACACTAGTCCTTGCCAGGCCTAGGCTTCGGTCTCTTTCCCCGTCCTCCGGCCCGTCGCCCGCGGGGCGACTCGGTCGGTCGGCCGCGGTCGGAGCCCCCCGAGCCGTGACCAAGAAAGACATCGTCCGGACGATCGCGGAAGAGATCGATCTTCCCCAGTTTCGCACCCGCGTGCTCGTGCAGCGGACGTTCGAGGCCTTGATCGAGGCCTTGGTCCGCGACGGGCGGGTCGAACTGCGGAACTTCGGGGTCTTCCAGATCAAGCAACGGGAGGCCCGCCTGGCCCGCAACCCGCGGACCGGCGAGCCGGTGCCCGTCGAAGCCAAGAACGTGGTCACGTTCAAGCCGGGCAAGGAGATGGAGGCCAGGGTCAGGGAATACAAGGGGATGACGGCCGGCAGCGAGCCGGAGTCCCCGCCAGAAGAAGGGATGGACGCGAAAGCCGATCCGCCGACCGCCCCCGACGGGGTGTGAGGCGAAGGCTGGGTGAGTTGGGCGGCCCGGTGGCCGGCCCCACTTCCTCTCGCGGCCGGACGCGGCGATCGGGTACACCCCCGGGGCTCTCGCAGGACGCGAAGCCCGCATCGACGACACACCGAGACGACGGCGGGCACGGGTCAGGAGGACCAGGCGATGAGGAAGGCAGTGTGGTGGCTGTGTGCGGCGGCCCTCGTGGCGACGAACACGGGTTGCCTGATCCCGCTCTACTCCGGCGACCCGGTGCGGCGTGCCCAGCAGCTGATCTACACGTCGGAAGACCTCCGGGCGATCACCGACGAATGGGAGCGGATCTGGTTCCTCGACCAGCCGTCGCACATGACGCCCTGGCGGACGCACGGCGGCATTCTGTAGCACGGCTCAGCGGCCCGCGAGCCTGCGGCGCCGCCGCACGCGTGGGATTTTCTCCCGCGGAGAACGGGTCGGGATGGAAGGCGGATTCCACGGGTCACAGACCCGTGGCCACTTTCGGGGGTGGCGGGTGATGCCACCGGACGTACCATCCAGGCGCACCGATCGACTGCGAGGGGTTGCCCGTGCCCCGGAGCCGGCCTTGGCAGCGAGCGCAGGCAGGATGCCGGAGCGAAGCTGCCACGGAGTGAGCGCAGGCAGGATGCCGCAGCGAACGTCCGGCGATGGGGCACGGGCAACTCCGAGCCCGCGTCACGCAAGATCACGCGAACGTCCGGTGTGATCCGGTCACGGCGTGACCGGACTCCTGGGCTAGACGCGGATCTGGGCGGCTTGCTCGACGATCCGCTCCAGGGGCACGAGGTTGCCCTTGTTGCAGCCCGGACAGTGCTCGGCCGCCTCGGCCCAGGCCTCGGGGGAGCGGAGGTTCGAGTCCCAGAACGGCCAGGTGCGGCACTGCCGCGGCCGCTCCTCGTAGGCCGTGCACTTCCGCGTCACGGGGTCGAGCAGCACGCAGTCGCCACCCGGCCGCTCCTTGAGCGACCGGCGAATGCCGACGCGGTAGACGTGCTCG
>JBJTAA010000032.1:0-4494 GCA_046090525.1 Planctomycetota bacterium | reverse complement strand
GCACCTGGATCGCGACCAGGATCGAGAACGCCGCGACAGTGTGCCGCGCCACGGCACCCGCCGCAACACCCCCGCGCGGGGCAGTTGCCCGACTAGGATTCGAACCTAGACAAAGGGAACCAAAATCCCTTGTGCTACCGTTACACCACCGGGCAGGAGGGGAACCGGCCGACCGGTCGGGCGGACTGCTCGACGCCACATGATACCGCGGGTCGGGGCTGCCGGTCCCTCGCAGGGGCCCTTGCCTGAGAAGTGGCCGCGGGTCTGTGACCCGCGGAAGACGCTCGCCATCCCCTTCCACGCCCGGCCGCCATCCCCTGGCCTGCCCGGATTCGGCGGGATGAAATCCCGCCGCCACTGTTCGATGCGCCCCCCGGCGCCTTCCGAAAAAAGTGGCCGCGGGTCTGTGACCCGCGGAATCCGGCCCGCATGACCGGCACCATCCGCGAGGACGGTACGCCGCCGCGCGAAGCTGCACCGGTCAGGAAGAAACGCCGATCAGGAAAGGCGTGACGACTGCGGGCCCCGATGGAGCGGCGCCGCGGCCGACAGCGCCAGAGGAGGGTGTGACGATGCCGTACGGCTATTCCCCGGGCATGGACAGCGTGCAGGCTGCGCGGCCGCTGCGCCTCGACTGGAAGTCGGCCCTGACGGGCGGCACGATCGTGATGGTCGTGGCCTACGTGGGCCTGGTGGCGCCGGCCTGGCGGCAGGTCACGGCCCTCGAGGGGCACGTGGCCCGGCTGGCGGCCTCGGTCACGGCCCTCAACGAGTCGCGGGACGGCGTGGCCCGGGCCACGAGCCTGTTGGAACGCCTCGAGGCGCAGGCCGCACGGCTGGCAGCGGCCGAGGCAACGCTCGAGCGGTTCGAGGCGCTCGGCGACCAGCTCGCGGCCCAGATGGGCCCGGTCGAGGCGGCCGGCGCGACGATGGAGCGGATCGCCGCCGTGCACCAGACGCTGATCGCGCATGACGCGAAGGTGACGGAGGCCAACGCCGCACTCGCCGACGTCGAAGCGCTCACCGCCCGGGCGGTCGCCACGCGGGACGTGGCCCGAGAGACGGCGACTGCCATGACGGATGTCGACGCGCTCCACGGCCAGCTGGCTGCGGGCCTCGCCAACCTCGAGGCCGCGACCCCCGTCGCCGAACGCCTCACCGGCCTGGCCGCGACGCTCGCCCGGCGGGCCGATCAGACCGAACTGGCGGCCGAGCGGCTCGACGGGCTGGTGGCGCTCGAGACCGGCCTGGTGCGGCTCTCGGGTGATCTCCAGGCCGCCGACGCCACGCTCGTGCGACTCACCGACCTGGCCGCATCGCTCGCCGACGCCTCGGGCACGGTGGGGCAGCTGCAGCGGTTCGTGGTGGACGTGATGCTGCTCGAGCCGGCGATCGGTCGCGCCGTGCGAGCGCTCGAGCCAGTCGTCGAGTTCACGCGGGCCGGGCGACGGGTGGAGATGAAGGCGACGGAGACGCGGCCGACTGTTGACGATGACGACACGGCCGTCACCAAGGAAGCGGCCGCGACGGAGGTGGCCAGGGCGCCGGCCGACGAGCAGCGGTGAGCCGGGGCGCAGGCCGCCTGCGGGTGCGGCCGCGCCACTCACTCGAACCAGCCGAGGCCGAGCGGCTCGAGCGCCGCGGCGATGGCATCGACATGGTCGTCGTGCAGGAGCCGCCGCATCATCGTCTCGCCGGCATCGGTGAAGGCGGGAAAGACGTCGAGCACCGCCCGGGAGAGTCCGCGGGCGGTGGCCAGGTCGCCGTCGCAGGCCGCCAACACCATCCGCAGCACGAGGGAGAACGGATCGGTGCGGACGGCGATCCTTCCCAAGGCCGCCCGCATCGCGGCCAGGTCGCCCCGCCGGAAGCCGCACAACGCCAGGTGATGGCAGTACCAATACAGCGGCTGCGGGGCCCGCGCGACAGCTTCCGAGAGGAGGGCCTCTCCGCGGTCGAGGTCGATCCCCGTCACGCTCATCAGGCTTCCGACCATGCCCCGGAAGGAGCCGCTGCCGTGCCGGCCCTCGAGGGTGCGGCAGATCGCCTCGAGGCCGATCGGCTCACGGGCGATCCAGAGCGCGAAGCCCCGGTGGACCTGCACCCACGGGTCGCCCGGCGCGAGGCTCATGGCCCGCTCCATGAGGTCGATCGCCTCCCGCGGGCAGCGGGCCTGGGGCAGCGGATCCGAGAGGTATACCGCCAGGCGCGTCATCGCGTTGGCGTTCAGCGTTGCGGCCGACTCCGGTGCCCCGGACGAGGTGGCCGCGGCCTCGCGGGCGATCGTCAGGTCGTCGAATCCACCCGTCATCAGAAACCGCCAAAACGCCAGCACGACCTCGTGGGCCGAGAGTGACTCGGGCGGCTTGGCGGCGGCCGCCCGCATCCCCTCGCAGGCGATGACCCCGGTTTCGTCGGCCAGTTCATCGGCGACGCCGGCGAGGATGGCCGAGGCATCCGCCCCCAGTCCACCCTCTTCATCGAGCGGCACCTCGACCGACTTGGCCCAGCACTGCAAGCCACCGTCGCCCTGCAGCAGCCGGAACGACACGTGTGCGGTCGCCCGGTCGGCCCGGACGTCGCCGACCAGCAGGAAGTCGGCAGCGGCGGAGGATGGTCGGCCCAGGACCGTTTGTGGCAGCGGGCCACGGACGGCCACACCATGAAACGGCGCGAGGGCGACGATCACGTCGCGGGTGAGCGCCGCGGGGAGCCAGGCAAGATCGCCCCCGCGCACGTCGATGAACTCGACCACGGCCAGCGTGGCACGCTCCACAGCCCGGGGCGCCGCCGCCCGTGCGGCCGGACCCGCCGGCACGAAGCGGAGGCGATAGTTGCGTTTGGGCACCTCCACGCGGATCGGGTCGTCGACGCCTGCAGCGGCGTAATACCAATCGAGCTGCCGCCTGAGCCGGCCGACCTGCATTCGCACCGCCACGCTGGCGTTGGGGCCCTGCCGGTCGCCCTCGGCCATGACCTGCTCGGCCACGAACCGCTGCCCCAATGGCGTTTCCCCCCCCTGGAGTGTCTCTTCCGCCAAAACCCGCAGCAGCCGGGCGAGTTTGGGGGCGGCCCGAAACGCATCGCTGTCGCAAATGCGATCGATCTGTGACCGCACGGCTCTTTCTGACAGCGACTCCATGCTGTGACGCATCCTTCCGGCGCCCACGGCCGGCACCACACGTGGCAACGGCCGGCGACCGGGGCGGAACATTTCCAAGAGTACAGGTTAGACATCTTTGGCATGACGTCCACGGGCCCAGCGGTTGGACTGCGGCTCCGGCACCAGCCGGTCGCCGCACGAATCCCAGCCGAACGAGCGCTCGCGTCACCGGGCGTTACGTCGCGTGACGCTGGAGATCGGGCGCGTCCAATCGCGGACTGACTGGAGCGAATCGCTCCAGCCGGTGGGGCGATTCGCTCCACCCCCGGCGCCCTGGGTGGAGCGAATCGCTCCACCCCGCGCTGGAGGCCGTTGCGAAGACACGCGAGGTAACGCAGCGAGACAGCCTGTAGCGGTCAGTTTTGACCGGGATTTACCGGGCTTTTGCCTTGCCGCTCAAAGCTTTGCACCCGGAGGCGAATGCGCGAGTGATTTGGGGAGCGTGGCACGCGGATTGCATTTCCGAAAGGTGGCGAAAAGGCCGTGAAGCCGGCCGGTCAGCCGATCCGTCCGAATCCCCCACCCACTGTCGTTCCCTGCCTCCGGAGCCTCCGAGATGTCCAAGTTTGCCCCTGCTTGCCGCATGATTTCTGGCCTGATCTTCCTGTCGCTTGTGGCCGGTACCGCCGATGCCGGGCTTGTGGGGCCGATGGCCGAGACCGAAGCTGGAGTCGAGCAGAATCTGGCCCCGCGACCGCTCGTGACGCCCAGGGCCGCCCGCGTCGACCTCGTATCGCTGCCGGTGCTCTACCTGCCCGCCGTCAGGCAGCATGACGCCGGCCGGGTGCTCCCCGATTCGCTCACGGCCCCCGCCGCCCTGATGCCCTCGGGAACGCTGTCCTGGGCCGGCATTCACGAAGCGGCGACCCTGGTCGAGGTCCAGGAGTCTTCACCGAAGCAGCAGGCGAAGCGGGCGGACCTGCGTGACGTCGCGAGCGACGCTGCCCCGAACGTGGAACTCCTGACCGCGATTCCGGCCCCGGAACCGCCGGCCGTCGTGCTCGCGGGCCTCGCGCTCGTCGCCGGCGGGCTCGTCCTGAATCGCCAGCGCCGCCGCGGCACCGAAGCCAGCGAAGCCTAGGAGCGGTTCTCGACCGCCAGACTGGCACTGCCGCGGGGACTGGATGCCCGGCAATGGGGCCGCTGGGACTCGAACCCAGGACCAACGGATTAAAAGTCCAAACGATCCCGACGGTTAGGTCAAGGTCGTATCGCGGTCATGCGAATTCCTCGGGAACGCTTTCCTGGGCCGGCATTCACGAAGCGGCGACCCTGGTCGAGGTCCAGGAGTCTTCACCGAAGCAGCAGGCGAAGCGGGCGGACCTGCGTGA
>JBJTAA010000031.1:0-2906 GCA_046090525.1 Planctomycetota bacterium | reverse complement strand
TGGCCGTCGCGCCGGCAGCGGTCGAGCACGTCGTCCATGAAGGCCGCGGCCCCGGCGAAGGCCGCCAGGTAGGCGGTGATGAAGGCGGTGGCCTCGGCCTGCGGGATGCCCAGGCTCTTGCCGAGCCCGAAGCCGCTCTGGCCGTAGAGGATGCCGAAGTTGACCGCCTTGGCCGTGCGCCGCATCGCCTCGGTCACCGCGCTCGGGGCGACGCCGTGCACGGCCGCCGCGGTGCGGACGTGGATGTCCTCGCCCGAGGCGAACGCGTCCTTCATGGCGGCGTCGCCCGACAGGTGGGCCAGCACCCGCAGCTCGATCTGCGAGTAGTCGGCCGCCACGAACCGCCAGCCCGGCTCGCCCGGCAGGAAGGCCGCGCGGATCTGCTGCCCCTCCTCCGTGCGGATTGGGATGTTCTGCAGGTTCGGGTCGCTCGAGCTCAGCCGGCCGGTGGCGGTGACGGTCTGGTTGAAGGTGGTGTGGATCCGGCCCGAGCCCGGGTCGACGAGCGCGGGCAGTGCGTCGACGTAGGTGCTCTTGAGCTTGGCGAACTTGCGATGCTCGAGGAGCTTGGCCGGCAGCGGATGGAGCGGGGCCAACTCCTCGAGCACCTCCGCGTCGGTGCTCGGCCCGGTCTTGGTCCGCTTGACGACCGGCAGGTTCAGCTCGTCGAAGAGCACCTGCCGCACCTGCAGCGGCGAGGCCAGCGAGAACGCATGGCCCGCCAGGCCGTGCACCTCCGTCTCGAGCGCTGCCAGCCGCTCGGCATACTCGGCCGACAGCGCCACGAGCACCTGCGTGTCGACCCGCACTCCCCGAAACTCCATCTCCGCGAGGATGCCGGCCAGCGGCAGCTCGACGTCGTGGAACAGCGGCCCGAGCCCGGCCTCCGCAAGCAGCGGCGGCAGCACGCGGGCGAGCGTGGCCACGGCCCGGCAATGAGCCGCCGCGGAGGCGGCGTCGGCGGGCCGTTCGAAGGCGGCCTCGGCGGCGGCATCGCCCGGCACCAGCCCGCCGAGGTCGTGCCGCCGGCAGGTTTCCGCGAGGCCGAGGTTCCGCTCCCCCGCCTCGAGCAGGTAGGCGGCCAGCAGCGTGTCGAACGATCGGCCGCCGAGCGTGAGCCCGAGCGTGCGGAGGGCGACGTCGTGCCGCTTGAGATCGTGGCCCTGCTTGGCGACGCCCGCGTCGGCGAGGAGTTCCCGCAGCGCTCCGCTCGCCGCCAGCCGCTCGGCGGTGAACCATGCGACGAGGTCGCCACCCGCGAGCGACAGTCCCAGCGGCCTCGACATGGGCGTGGCCTTGGCGGGCAGCGCGACGCAGACGACGAGCGGGGCCAGCGGCCGCAGCCGCGCGACCAGGGCCGCCGCCGCCGCGTCGTCGGCCGGCGTCACGACCTCGATCGGGGCGGCCTCGGCCGGCTCGCCCGCCCCCTCATCGCTCATGTCGAAGAGCGTGCCAGCCGCGGCGGGCTTGCGCGCGGCAGGCGCCGGCGCGGGCGCCGGCGGCGCGGCCCCCGCCCCCTTCACCCGGCCCAGCAGGCTGCGAAACCCGAACTCGCGGAGGAGGTCGGCCAGGGCCGTGGCGTTGGGCTGGTGGAGCCGCCCCGCATCCCACGGGATCGCGAGCGGCACGTCGGTCTCCAGCCGCACGAGTTCACGGCCCGCGCGGGCCGTCTCGGCATGGGCGGTGAGATTCTCCCGCCGCTTCGTGCCCGACACCTGGGCCACGTTGGCGAGCACGCCGTCGAGCGTGTCGAACTTCTGCAGCAGTTCGCCGGCGACCTTCGGCCCCACGCCGGGCACGCCCGGCACGTTGTCCACCGCGTCGCCGACGAGCGCCAGGAAATCGACCACCTGGTCGGGCCGGATGCCCCACTCGGCCTCCAGTTCCGCGACGCCGAGCATGGCATTGGTCCGCAGGTTGAGCAGCCGCACGTGGTCGCCGAGCAGTTGCCGGGCATCCTTGTCGCTCGTCGCGATCGTGCACTCGCCCCCCGCGGCCACCGTGCGGGCGGCGAGCGTCGCCAGGACGTCGTCGGCCTCGTAGCCGGCCAGTTCCAGGCAGGGAATCCCCATCACGTCGAGCAGCCGGCGGACGAGCGGAATCTGCGGCACGAGGTCGGCCGGCATCTCCGCGCGGTTGGCCTTGTAGGCCTCGAACCGCTCGTGCCGGAACGTGGGCCCGGCCGCGTCCATGCCGCAGAACAGGTAGTCGGGCCGCTTCTTCTCGATGATGTCGAGCAGGTCGCGGGCGAGGCCGAACACCACCGACACGGGCCGGCCGTCGGGCGCGGTCATCTCCGGCAGCGCGTGGAAGAGCTGGTAGGCCCGCGACAAGAGATCGACCGCGAACACCGTCTTGCCGGTGAGGTCGGGGACGGGGGTGGTCGTGTCGGACACGCGGCGGACTCCTGGCACACCCGCCAGCCTAACGCGGCTCGTCGCCCGCAACCAAAACCCATGCTCGGTGGTGATGCGGCTCGGCGTTGCCCGTGACCGGATCACGTCGGACGTGCATTGCCGAGGTTTTCGATGCTGAGGAGCCGGCCGGGGGCACGCGCGGGAACCGAGGAGCTTTGCGGAGCACGCACGTGGCTACTCCGATCGGGTACGTACTCGCAAAGTCCGAAGGTTCCGATCTGAAATAGCCGCCTGCGGCCGCAGGTCACCGGCCGGCGAACAAATGCGGCCAACTTTCATCGCAGGCTCGGGGTCGCCGTGACCGGATCACCCGCGACGGCGCATCGCCAACGCCGACCCGGTTCCGGCGGAACCGGGCTCCTTCAGAGGCTCGGCTCGCGAGCACGTCGTCAGGCGTCGATCTCGTAGCCTTTGCGACTCTCGCGGGCGAGGAAGGCGTTGGCCTCTGCGTCCCCCACGATCTCACGCTTCACCGGATCCCAGTCGAGG
>JBJTAA010000030.1:0-2933 GCA_046090525.1 Planctomycetota bacterium | reverse complement strand
GATGGCACTGCAGGCCGCGCGAAGCGGCCTGCTCGCCCCGCTGGCGGCCCGCGCCGTGCGGGCCGCTATGCTCGCCCAGGCACGCACGTTCATCGCTGGCACGACGCCCGAGGAGGCTGCCGCCGCCGCGCTCGCGGAGCGGAAACTCCGCCGCGGCTTCACGCTCGACCTGCTCGGTGAGGCGGTGACGGGCGACGTGGAGGCCGATGCCTACGCGGACGCCTACCTGCGACTGCTGACCGAGTTGCCGGCGACCGCCTCGCACTGGCCGCCCGATCCGCTCGTCGACGAAGGGCCGGCCGGCCCGCTGCCACGCGTCAACGTCTCGCTCAAGCTGTCGGCGCTCGACAGCCAGTTCGACGCCATCGACCCGGCGGGCACGACCGAGCGGGTGCTGGCCCGGCTGCGGCCGCTCTGGCGGCTGGCCCGCGGACGGGGCGCGCAGGTGCACGTCGACATGGAGAGCCACGCCACCAAGGACTTGGCGCTCGCGATCTTCAAGGCCATCGCGATGGAGGAGGAGTTTCGCGACTGGCCCGACTGCGGGATCGTGGTGCAGTGCTACCTGCGGGAGGCGCCGCGCGATCTCGTTCAGCTCGCCGACTGGGCCAGGCGCCGGGGCACGCCGATCTGGGTGCGGCTCGTGAAGGGGGCCTACTGGGACTACGAGACGGTCCACGCGCGGGCGGCCGGCTGGGCGGTGCCCGTCTGGCAGGAGAAGTGGCAGACCGACGCCTGTTACGAGGCGGCCACGACCTTCGCGATGGAGCATGCCGACGTGCTCAGGCCCGCGCTCGGCAGCCACAACCTCCGCTCGCTCGCCCACGGCATGGCGGTGGCCGAGGCGCTCGGGCTCGACCGTCGCGTCGTCGAGATGCAGATGCTCTACGGCATGGGCGACGCCGAGAAGGAGGCCGTGACCGCGGCCGGCTGGCGAATGCGGGTCTACATGCCCTACGGCGAGCTCGTGCCGGGCATGGCCTACCTCGTGCGGCGGCTGCTCGAGAACTCGTCGAACGACTCCTTTCTGCGGGCCGGCTTCGTGAAGCACGTGGCCGCCGAGCGGCTGCTCGCGCCGCCGCTGCCGCCGGCAGAGCGCGAGGCCTCGCGGGCCGGGCCGGTGCCCGACTTCACGAACGAGCCGCTGGCCGACTTCGCCGTCGCCGCCAACCGCGAGGCCTTCGCCCACGCGGTCACGCGGGCCCGCACGGCCATGCAGTCGCCGTCTCTGGTGCCGGTGGTGATCGGCGGCGACCGCCGCGAGCCGACCGACCGGTTCGACCGCCGCGACCCGTCCGATCACGGCCGCATCGTGGCCCGAGTCTGCGCGGCGGGCCCGGCCGACGCCCGCCTGGCGGTGGAGGTCGCGCGGGACGCGCAGCCGGCCTGGCAGGCGGTCGGGGCCGAACGGCGGGCCGATGTCCTGCGGGCCGCCGCGGCGATCATGCGGGCCCGTCGGTTCGACCTGGCGGCGCTCCAGGTCTTCGAGGTCGGCAAGCCGTGGCGCGAGGCCGACGCCGACGTCGCCGAGGCGATCGACTTCTGCGAGTATTACGCCCGCGAGGCGGAACGGCTGTCGGGCCCGCGGCGGGTGGACGTGCCGGGCGAAGAGAACGCGACCACACACCTGCCGCGGGGCGTGGCCGTGGTGATCGCGCCCTGGAACTTTCCGCTGGCCATCCTCTGCGGCATGACCACCGCCGCGCTCGTCACGGGGAACACGGTCGTGATGAAGCCGGCCGAGCAGTCTTCGCTCGTCGCGCTGCGGCTGTACGAGATCCTCCGCGAGGCCGGCGTGCCGGCGGGCGCCCTCGCCCTCCTGCCGGGCCGCGGCGAGGAGGTGGGGCCGGTGCTCGTGGCGCATCCCGACACGGCGGTCGTGGCCTTCACCGGCTCGCGGGCCGTGGGGCTGGCGATCAACCGGCTCGCCGCCGAGGCCTCGGCCGGTGCCGAACACGCTCCTCGCCACGGGCTTCCAGTCCGCGGTGCCTCCGACGTCGCCCCGGCTTTCGACTTCGCTGCCCCCGAGGACGTTCCTCGTAGCCGCGGGCTTCCAGCCCGCGGTGCCTCGGACGTGGCCCCGGCGTTCCCTCCCGGCCGCATGATCAAGAGGGTGATCGCCGAGCTCGGCGGCAAGAATGCGATCATCATCGACGACGATGCCGACCTCGACGAGGCGGTCGTGGGCGTCGTGGCGAGCGCCTTCGGGTTCCAGGGGCAGAAGTGCTCAGCCTGCTCGCGGGCGATCGTGCTCGAGCACGTGCACGACGCGTTCGTGGCCCGGCTCGCCGGCGCGGTGAAGAGCCTGCGTGTCGGCCCGGCCGCCGACCCGGGCACACGGGTGGGGCCGGTCGTGGACGAGGAGGCACGCGATCGGGTGCGGTCGTTCATCGACCTCGGCCGACGCACCGCCCGCGTCGTCGCGGCCGTCGACGTGGGGCCGCTCGCCGACCACGGCTGGTTCGTGGGCCCGCACGTGTTCGCCGACGTGGATCCGGCCGGGCCGCTGGGCCAGGAGGAGATCTTCGGGCCGGTCCTCGCCGTCCTGCGGGCCCGCGACTTCGACCACGCGATCGAGCTCGCCAACGGCACCGACTACGCGCTCACGGCCGGCGTCTACTCCCGCAGCCCGGCGCGGCTGCGCGAGGCGGCCGAGCGGCTCGCCGCCGGCAACATCTATCTCAATCGCGGGATCACCGGGGCCCTCGTCAATCGCCAGCCCTTCGGCGGCTACCGGATGAGCGGGATCGGCAGCAAGGCGGGGGGCCCCGAGTACCTGCTCCAGTTCACGGTGCCGCGCACGGTGACGGAGAACACGATGCGTCGCGGCTTCGCCCCGCCGGGGCCGTCCGACGATTGACCAAGACGCGTGAGCGCATAGAAGCCCCCTTGCGCAAGCAAGGGGGATGACGCCCGCCATGCACAACAGCCCG
>JBJTAA010000029.1:0-4067 GCA_046090525.1 Planctomycetota bacterium | reverse complement strand
GACCGCGGGGAAGCGATACCCGCCGAATCCAAGTGGAGCGTAGCTGGGCCAGTCGCCCGGGACGACCCCCGGGGGCGTGCCGTACATCTTCCAGGTCGGCGTGCGCGGGTTGGTGGGGGGCACGAAGTACTTCGGCCGCGTGCCGTGGCCGGTCACGTAGGGGCTCGCGCCGGGGGCGTAGGGGGCCTGGTTCTGCGGCGTGCCGGTCGAGGCGGCCGAAGAGGCCCCGCGAAACCGCCGTCGGCCGGCAGCCTCGGCCGGCAGGCACACCGCGAGGGCGAGCCAGAACGTGAGGGCGATTGCGATGTGGCGGTGCATGGGATGACGCCGGCGGCGGGCACACTCGCCCGGCCGGTGAAGGATCGTCGCCGTGGGTGCTCGAACTCCTGAATCCTCTGTGCGGGCCCGGCTCTGCGGGCTCTGACGGTTGTGAAGCCGCCGGTTCGACGGGCAAGGCGGTCCGACCGGCCGAGGCTCTGGGGTCAGGTTCGCCCGCGGTCATCCCGCCGCTCACCCGGCGGCGGCGGCCGCCTGGCCGGCCCAGCGGAGTTCCACCGGCAGGCCGAAGGCCTTCTCGAAGAGTTCCGTCCGGCGCTCGGCGCCCCAGATGTCGGTCTGCGGCTCCTGGTCGGCCACCACGTCGAGCACCACGCGGCCGTCGACCACCTGGGCGATCACGTCCCGCACCTGCTGGGTGCGGCTGCGGTCGAGGCCGCCGGCGAGCCGCAGGATGCCGGCCAGCCGCTGCACCCGCCGCTGGTCCTCCGACGAGAGCCGGGCCAGGTTCTTGTGCTTCCGCTTCGGCAAGGCGCCGCGGTGGTAGCGGGCGACGTTGGCGATCAGCTCCACGTCGTGCGGCCGCAGGCCGGGCAGGCGGCTGTTGCGGATCAGATGGTAGCTGTGCTTGTGGTGCTGGTCGTAGTTGATCACGTAGCCCACGTCCTGGAGGCGGGCGGCGATCTCGAGCAGCGACCGGTCGGCCACCGGCAGTTCGAGCGGCTCCGCGAGCTGCTCGAAGATCCGGCCCGCCAGGCCGGCCACCGCGCGGCCGTGCTCGAGCTCGCCCGAGCAGGCGGCCGCCAGCCGCTCGATCGCCGCCTCGCGCTGGGCCGCCTCGTCGCCGGCCGGGGGCGGCACCGCGAGTTCGTCGATCATCTCGCGGACGAGGCCGTCCCGCACGCCGCGGGTGTGCACCACGAGCTGGTTGACGCGGAACCGCTTCATCAGCGCGTCGACGATCGAGAGGCCCGCGATGATGATGTCCGCCCGGTCGGGCGTCATGCCGGGCAGCGTGCGGCGGACGCGGACCGGGATCTTCTTGAGCCGCTCGAGCAGGTGGCGGACCTCCGCATGCGAGACGCGGTAGCCGGCGACCGGCACGTCGGTCTCGCGCTTTCCGGCCATCACCAGGTCGGCGAGCGTGGTGAAGGTGCCGCCGCAGCCGACCAGGAAGTGCGGGGCGAAGAGCGGCCGCGAGGTCTGCTTCTTGAGCACGCTCGCGATCCCGGCATCGAGCTCTTCGAGCCCCCGCTGGAAGGCCGCCGGTTCGGCCCCCTCGCCGAGGCCGAACTGCTCGGTGAGCCGGACCACGCCCAGCGGCGTCGAGAAGATCGACTCGATGAGGTTGCCGGTCGCGAACACGATCTCGGTGCTGCCGCCGCCGATGTCGGCCATCACCACGTTGCGGCCCGTGAGGTCGAAGGCGTGCTGCACGCTCGAGAAGGCGAGCCGGGCCTCGCGATCGCCGGAGACCACCTCCACCTCGAGCCCCACCTCCTCGCGGACCCGGCGGCAGAACTCCGGACCATTGCGGGCCTCGCGGACGGCGCAGGTGGCGATCGTCCGCAGGGCCGTCACTTGGTAGCCCGCGGCGATCTCCTTGAAGGTGCGAAGGGCCGCCACCGTCTTGTCCATCGACCCGTCGTCGAGCCGGCCGGCGGCCGAGACACTCCGACCGAGCCGCGTCGGCTCCCGCTCCTCGTCGAGGATCCGGTAGGCGCCTCCCCGCAGGGCCTCGGCCACGAACAGCCGCACGCTGTTGGAGCCGATGTCGATGGCCGCCAGGCGGGAGGTGAGGTCGGCGGACAGCCACTGCTGGCGTTCGTCGTGCTCTAGCTCCACGGCCGGCTCCTCGGGTCGAGGCCTCCATGATACCCGCGATCGTTTACACTGCCGCCTGCCGCGGCTGCGTCGCCGTCGGCCCGCCCGCACCCTTCCCCCGCCCGCCGTGCCGCTGCCCGCTCCGCTCGTGTTCGGTTCGCCCTCCTGCACGCCGCCGCTGGCCGGGGCGGCCGTGGCGGTGGGCAACTTCGACGGCGTGCATCTCGGGCATGCCGCGATCGCCCGGCGGCTCGTGGCGGCGGCCCGGGAACGCGGCGTGCCGGCGGTGGCCCTCACATTCGATCCCCATCCGGCGAGCATCGTGCGGCCCGGCGCCGCGCCGCCACCGCTCACCACGCCGGCCCGGCGGGCGGAACTGTTGCTCGCCCTCGGCCTCGACGCCGTGCTCGTGCAGCCGGCCGACGCGGCCCTCGTGGCCCTCGGCGCCGAGGAGTTCTACCGCGAGGTGCTCCGCGAGCGGCTCGGCGCGGTGGCGATCGTCGAGGGCGAGGACTTCCGGTTCGGCGCCGGCCGCCGCGGCGACGTGCAGTTGCTGCGTGCGTTGGCGGCGGCCGATGCCGTCGCCGTCGAGGTCGTGCCCCCCGTGCTCGTCGGCGCGGAGCCCGTGTCGAGTTCGCGGCTGCGGGCTCTCGTCGCGGCCGGCGACGTCGCCGAGGCGGCGCGCCTCGCCACCTCGGCCTACCGACTGACCGGCGAGGTCGTGACCGGCGCCGGCCGCGGGGCGGGGCTCGGCTTTCCCACGGCCAACCTCGCCGGGATCGCCACGCTCCTGCCGGCGGGCGGTGTGTATGCGGCCGTCGCGGCGGTCGCCACGGGCGAGCGGCACTGGCTGCCCGCCGCGGTGAACGTCGGCCCCGCGCCGACGTTCGGCGTCGAGGCGGCCACCGTCGAGGTTCATCTCGTCGGCTTCACGGGCGATCTCTACGGCCGGACGCTCGACGTTGACTTCCTCGCACGGCTGCGCGACACTCGCCGCTTCGCGTCGGTCGCGGATCTGAAGACAC
The DNA here is from genome assembly GCA_046090525.1 of Planctomycetota bacterium. GTDB lineage: Bacteria > Planctomycetota > Planctomycetia > Pirellulales > UBA1268 > QWPN01. The sequence continues at coordinate 942 of JBJTAA010000029.1, read as the reverse complement.
AGCTCGCCGCCGACGTCGCCCGGGCCGCGGCGATCGCCGGCCCGGTGGCCAGCGCACGGGAGGCATGATGCGACTCGACTGGGCCAGCCTGCTCGACCTGCTGCGGAGCCGTGAGCGGTTCGTGCTCACGAGCCACGTCCGCCCCGACTGCGACGCGCTGGGGAGCGAACTCGGCCTGGCCGGAATCCTCGACGCGCTCGGCAAGGACGTGCGCATCGTCAATGCCCAGGCGACGCCGGCCAACCTCAAATGGATCGATCCGGCCGGGCGGCTCGAGTCGCTCGCCGAGCGGGTGAAGCCCGCCGACCTCGCCGACCGCGACCTGCTCGTGGTGCTCGACACGAGCGCCTTCGCCCAGCTCGGGGCGATGGCCGACGTCGCGAAAAGCATGCGCGAGCGGGTCCTCGTGATCGACCATCACGTCAGCGAGGACGACCTCTGCGACCTGTGGTTCAAGGACACCTCGGCCGAGGCGACGGCCCGGATCGTCTACGAGATCGCCCTCCGCCTGCGCGTGCCGCTCACCGAGGCGATCGCCACGCCGCTGTATGCCGGCCTCTCCACCGACACCGGGGGCTTCCGCTTTCCGAGCGTGAGCGGCGAGAGCTTCTGGATCGCCGGCCGGCTCGTCGACGCGGGCGCCAACCCCACGGCGGTCTACCGCGAGCTGTTCGAGCAGGACACGCTCGCCCGCCTGAACCTCGTGGGCCGCACGCTCGCGGGCGCGGCCACGCGGCACGACGGCAAGGTGATCGTCTCGACGGTCCGGCAGAGGGATATCAAGGAGGTGCACGCTCAGCCCGCCGACACCGAGGACCTGGTCAACCTCACGCTCGCGGTGAAGGGCACGGAGTTGGCGGCGATCCTCATCGAGCAGCCCGACGGCCGGATCAAGGTGAGCTTCCGCAGCCGCGGGCCCGTGGACTGCAGCGCCCTGGCCGG
>JBJTAA010000028.1:0-3010 GCA_046090525.1 Planctomycetota bacterium | reverse complement strand
TCGTCGGCGAGGTTGCCCTTGGCGAACACCACCACCCGCTTCGACTTGCCGATGCCGTGCGGCAGCACGATCGAGCCGCGGATGATCTGGTCGGCCTGCTTGGGGTCGATGCCCAGCCGCATGTGGATCTCGACCGTCTGGTCGAACTTCGGCGCCGGAAACTTTTTGAACACCGCCACGGCTTCGGCGAGGGGGAGCGGGGCGTCGGTCTTGGGGAGCACGGCCTGGGCCGCCCGCATCCGCTTGGTCTTGGCAACGAGATTCATGGCTCGGGAGAAGGGGAGGAAGGGAACGATGGTGGAACGGGAAACGGAACGACGGCCGATCAGCCCTCGACGGTGATGCCCATGCTGCGGGCGGTGCCCTCGATCATGCGGCGGGCGTGCTCGACGTCACGGGCGTTCAAGTCGGCCGACTTGAGCCGCACGATCTCGGCCACCTGGGCGGCCGTGACCTTGCCCACCTTGTCCTTGTTGGGCACGCCGGAGCCCTTGGCCAGCCCGGCCGCCTTCTTGAGCAGGGCGGCGGCCGGCGGGCTCTTGGTGATGAACTCGAACGAGCGGTCGTTGTAGACCGTCACGACCACCGGGATCGGCATCCCGGCGGCCTCGCGGGTGCGGTCGTTGAAGGCCTGCACGAACTGGCCCAGGTTGATGCCGAACCGCCCCAGCGACGTGCCCACCGGCGGCGCCGGGGTCGCCTGCCCGCCGGGCACCTGGAACTTCGCCTGACCGACCATCTGCTTCGCCATGTCGTTCGCCCTCGCTCGCTGTCCGTGTCGCGGTCGTCAGACCGACTCGATGTGCCAATACTCGATGTCCACCGGGGTCGAGCGGCCGAAGATGCTGAGCATCACCGTGACGCGGCCGTTCGACTCGTCGATCGTCTCGACCTCCCCTTCGAAGTTCTCGAAGGTGCCCTCGTTGATCTTCACCCGGTCGCCCTTCTTGAAGTTGATCTTCAGGCGGGGCGACTCGGCCGTCTGCTCCTCCTTCTTGTGCAGGAGCTTCGCCACGTCCTGCGGCAGCATCGGGCTGGGCCGGCCGGCCGAGCCGGTGAAGTCGCCGATGCCCCCGGTCTCGCGGACGAGGAACCAGGTCTCGTCGTTGAGCACCATCTGCACGAGGATGTAGCCCGGGTAGAGCTTGCGGGACACGACCCGCTTCTTGCCCCCCTTGAAGTCGGTGACCTGCTCCTTCGGCACGATCACCTCGCCGAACAGGCTGCCCATGCCCTGCATGGAGATCCGCCGCAGGAGCGCCTCGCGCACCGAGTCCTCGCGGTTGCTCTGCACCTTGAGGATGAACCACTGCATCTCGCCGGCGGGCTTGGCCGCCTCGCGGTCGACGAGCTCCTCGACCGGCTTGGCGTCCTCGTCTCCCTCGAACGGGTCGGCGAGCTCCACCGGGCCGTCGTCGTCGGCCTCGTCCACGGGATCGGCGGCCGCCTCCGGGGCCGGCGGGATCCCGGCCGCGGTCTCGAGCCGCTCGTCATCGCGTTCGGGAAGTGCGTCGCTCATGATTGCCAGCCACCGCTGAAGAGAGACCAGATTTTCGCCGGGTGGAGCAGGAAGCCCCAGAACAGGTCGAATGCCGCCAGCAGGAAGGCCAGCGCGAAGATCAGGAAGATCACCACGGCCGAGCTGCGGAACACCTCGGTCCCGGTCGGCCACGAGACCTTGGCCATCTCGGCCTCCACCGCGATCAGGAACTCCGCAAACCGCGGGATGTTCACGATCCGAAAGCAGAGCCAGAGACCAGTTGCGAGCAGGGCCCCGGGCACCAGGAACCGCACCACGCCCAGGTCGGCCCCGCCCGTCGATTCGCCGGAGGCGAGCCCGGTGATCACCTGCGAGAGCTCCCAGGCGCCGATGCCCACGATCAGGGCCAGCGCCGCGAACGTCACCTGCCGGGTGATGCGCCCCTGGTTCCACTTGTAGAGCGAGACGCTCAGCATCTCGCCCACGAGGGAGCCGGCCCGCGCCTGGTTGTTCTGCATCGCTGCCATTCGGTTCATCACCCTGCCCGGAACAGACCCGTCCGCCGATCGGCGGACCCGCGACGCGTCCGGGCGACGCGCCGCGAGCCATCACCTGCAGGGGCGGCGGGGATCGAACTCGCAACCTCTGGTTTTGGAGACCAGCGCTCTGCCAGTTGAGCTACGCCCCTGTGGGCGACGGCCCGGCCGGAGCCGGACCGCCGCTGCCATTGTACTCCACGCCAGATGCACCTCCGCGGGCCGCCGCCCGAGCGATCCCCGACTCAGTCGAGGATCTTGGTCACGACCCCCGAGCCCACGGTCTTGCCGCCCTCGCGGATGGCGAACCGGACGCCGTCGTCCATGGCGATCGGCACCATCAGCTCGACCTCCATCTTGACGTTGTCGCCCGGGAGCACCATCTCGACGCCGCCCAGCAGCTTCGTGTTGCCGGTCACGTCGGTGGTGCGGAAGTAGAACTGCGGCCGGTAGCCCGACACGAACGGCGTGTGCCGGCCACCTTCCTCCTTGGAGAGGATGTAGACCTCGCACTCGAACTTCTTGTGGGGCTTGATCGACCCCGGCTTGGCCAGAACCTGGCCACGTTCGATGCCGTCGCGGGCCACGCCGCGGAGCAGGCAGCCGACGTTGTCGCCGGCCTGTCCGCTGTCGAGCACCTTCTTGAACATCTCCACGCCGGTGACCGTGGTCTTCTCGGCCTTCTCCTTGAGGCCGATGATCTCCACTTCGTCGCCGACCTTCACCACGCCCCGCTCGATCCGGCCCGTGGCCACGGTGCCGCGGCCTTCGATCGAGAACACGTCCTCGATCGCCATCAGGAAGGGCTTGTCGAGCTCGCGGACCGGCTCCGGGATGTAGCTGTCGACCGCCTCGAGCAGGTCGGCGATGCACTTGTTCTTCGCCGGGTCGCTCGGGCTGTCGTAGGCCGGCTTGCCGGCACCGCGGATGATCGGCACCTCGTCGCCGGGGAAGCCGTACTTCGTCAGCAGCTCGCGGATCTCCATCTCGACCA
>JBJTAA010000027.1:0-16704 GCA_046090525.1 Planctomycetota bacterium | reverse complement strand
ATGTGGACCGGGATGCGGATCGTCCGCGCCTGGTCGGCGATCGCGCGGGTGATCGCCTGCCGGATCCACCAGGTGGCGTAGGTCGAGAATTTGAAGCCGCGACGATACTCGTACTTGTCCACGGCCCGCATCAGCCCCGTGTTGCCCTCCTGGATCAGGTCCAGGAAGCTCAAGCCGCGGTTGCGATACTTCTTGGCGATCGAGACCACGAGCCGGAGGTTGCCCTCCGAGAGGCCCCGCTTCGCCTGCTGATACCTCGCGAAGATGCCGCGGATCTCGTCCATCCGCCGCTTCAGGCTGCGGGGCGTCTCCTGGCAGCCCTTGAGGATCGCGCGGTACTCGTCCACGAGCTTCTGCCGACCGGACGGGGGCTGCTTCGACCGCTTGTGGGCGTCGATCTTGCCCTTCAGGTCCTTGAGCCGATCGACGAAGCCGTTGAGCAGCGGGATCATCGCCTCGATCCGCTGGGTCCGCAGGCCGAGCTCCTCGATCAGCCGCACCACGCGCTTCCGCCGCCGCCCCAGTCGGGCCCAGGCCTGCCGCCGATCGGCCATCCGCTGCTTCTTCGACAGGGCGATCCGGTAGTCGGCCTTGTTCTGCTTGAGGAGCACCTCGAGCGTCTTGAGGTTGTGGGGCAGCCGGCCGAGGATTTGATCCTTCTCCAGTCGGTCGGTCACCGACACCTGCACGGTGCGGTCGAAGGGCAGCTCGCCCCGCTGCACCCGGCAGAGGACGCGGAACGCCTGCTGGGCGACGTATTCGCACTCCAGCAGCTTGGCCCGAAACTGGGCCCGCGTGGTCTCGATCTGCCTGGCCAGGGAGATCTCCTGGGCGCGGGTGAGCAGCGGGATCTCGCCCATCTGCGTCAGATACATGCGGACGGGGTCGTCCGACCAGTTCTCGACCTGCTCGGCGAGCACGTCGTCCGCATCGCCGTTCGCCTCGGCGTCGCTGTCGACCTCCGCCTCGACGTCGACCTCGGTCGTCACCGTGACCTCGGTCTCGTCGGCGAGCAGCTCGGCGTCGGCCTCCTCGGCATCGACCACCTTCTCGGTGAGCTCCTCGACCTCCTGGGGCGTGGAAACGACGTCGTCCTCGAGTTCATCCAGCAGCGAATCGTACAACTCAGAGCTCCTTGGCGATTCCTTCGATCAGACCATTCCATGAGCCGGCCAGCGGCCGGTGTGCGGGTGCATGGCGCCCTGGCATCATTCGGGGTGCCGACAGTGTGATTCAAGGCGCGGGCAAGTCCAGCGCCGCGCCGCAGCCCCGTGGCACGACGCCCGGGGCGCGGCCGCGAGCCGCCCGAGGGCGGTCGAAAGGCCGTTTCCCACCGGAGTCTGGGCAAGCCAGGAAGAATGCGGGCGATTCGCCGGCATGAGAGGGGCTCTCCGGGGGACGCAACATTATGCCGTGACCGGCCCTACGGGGCCAGTTTTTTTTCTTCGGAAACCTGGTTTTTTCGGGGGTCGGCGGCCGCGAATGGTAAAAGAAATCGGCCGGAGAATCTCTGCCGGCCGACTCTGGGCCGACTCGGGACCGGAATGAAACCCGCCGCCAAGCGATACCGCATCCCCTGCCGCTGTTCTGAGGAGGTCCTCGTGGGGCCGGGGCAGGCCGGAGGCCAGGTCGTCTGCCCCGCGTGCGGCGCGGCTGTCGACGTGCCGCGGCTCCGCGATCTCGAGCCCTTTGCGACGGTCGACTCAGGCCCCGCCCCGAAACCCTGGCGGGCCTGTCACGCCTGGCTGCTCGCGGGCACGGCCGTGGCGCTTGTGTCCGCGGCGGCCGCGATGGTCGTCGGCACGCGGGCTCTGGCGAGGCCGGCCCTTCTGCCCGACCCTGCGATGATCCGCACGGCCGTCGATGCCGCCGACCCGATCACCATCTACAAAGCTTGGCGGGCGCTGAGAGTCTCGGGAGTGGATCGCGGCCCGCTGCCGGAAGAGGCGCGATTGCAACGGGAGGTGAGCGTGGCCGCGCGGGTCGGCGGGATGCTCTGGCTCGTGTCGGCCCTGGGGGCGGCCGTGGCTGCCGCCGCCGGCCTCGCCTGCCTGGCCGGCCCGCGGGCCGCCGCTCTCGCGACCGCCGCCCGCGACGACGCTGCCGCCGGAGGAGCCCGAGCATGAAGGCCGCCTTCATCACCCGCACGGGCGGGCCGGAGATGATCACCTATGGCGACCTGCCCGATCCCGTGCCGGGCCCGCGGCAGGCGCTCGTCCGCGTGCGGGCCGCGGCCATCAACCCGATCGACACCTATGTCCGCGCCGGCACGGTCGCGATGCCGCTGCCGTTTCCCTTCGTGGTGGGCTGCGACCTGGCCGGCGAGGTGGTGGCCGTGGGCGACGAGGTCGACCGGCTGCGGCCCGGGATGCGGGTCTGGGGCTCCAACCAGGGCCTGCTGGGCCGGCAGGGCACGTGCGCCGAACTCGCCGCCGTGGACGAGCAGTGGCTCTACCCGACGCCCGATGGCGTGACCGACCGCGATGCCGCAGCTGCGGCGCTCGTCTCGATCACCGCCCACCTCGGCCTCGTCAGTCACGCGGCGCTCGAGCCGGGCGAGACGATCTTCGTGAGCGGCGGTTCCGGCGGCGTCGGTTCGGCGGTCGTGCAGATCGCCAAGACGCTCGGCGCCCGGGTGATCGCCACCGCCGGCACGGCCGAGAAGCGGCAGCGGGTGGAGGATTGCGGTGCCGACCTCGTGCTCGACTACCGCCGGCCGGATCTCGTCGCCGCCGTGCTGGCGGCCGCACCGGGCGGCGTGGACGTGCACTGGGAGACGCGGCGGGAGCCCGATTTCGACACCGCGGTCGCGATGCTCGCCGACGGGGGGCGGATGGTGCTCATGGCCGGCCGCGACGCGCGGCCACCCTTTCCAGTGGGCCCGTTCTACGTGAAGGGCTGCAGGCTCTGCGGCTTCGTGATGTTCAAGGCGCCGGCCCTGGAGCAGGCCGCGGCCGCCCTCGACATCAATCGCTGGCTGGTCACGGGGCGGCTCCGGTCGCGGGTCGACCGCGTCGTCACGCTGGCCCACGTGGCCGAGGCCCACGCCCTCCAGGAGGCCGCCACGGTGGGAGGCTCCGGGGAACTGACCGGCAAGATCGTGGTGGAGCCATGAGCCGGGCGCGGGCCCTCGTGCTCGCCGCGGCGCTCGCGTCGGCGTCTCCCTCGCTCGCGGTGATGCTTCCGGTCGCAGGTGTGCCGGCTGCGGGCGTGTGCCGGGCGGCCGCCGCCGAGCCGTCGCCGGGCGAGCCGCCGCGATTCTTCGGGCTCGAGGCGCGGGGGGAGCGGATCGTCTACGTCTGCGACCGCTCCGCGAGCATGTCGGAGCCCGACGGCGTGCCGTTCGCCGCGGCCAAGCGCGAACTCCTCGCGAGCATCGAGGCCCTCGGCGCCTCGCGGCAGTTTCACCTCATCTTCTACAACGAGCGGCAGAGCATGTTCGAGCCGCCGGGTGGCCGCGGCCGCCCCATGTTCGCCGACGAGGGCACGCTCCGCGATCTCCGCAGGTTCGTGGGGAACACATCGGCCGCCGGCGGCACGCGGCACGCCGAGGCGATCCTCACGGCCCTGCGGCTCGCCCCGGACGTCGTCTTCCTGCTCACCGACGCCGACGCCGCTCACGACCTGGAAGCGGACGAGCTCGATCGCCTCGTGGAACGGCTCGGCAAGGCGCGGGTGATGGTGGTGCAGTTCGGGGGCGGCGCGGGCCACCGATCTCCGCGGCTCGCCCGGCTCGCCGAGATCTCGGGCGGCGAGTATCGCGTCGTCGAACCGACGGCCGAGTGAACTCCGGCCCGCGCGACGGCGGGTGGATCACGGACGAGCGGACTCGTTCTGTGGCACCGCCGCCTCACGGACACGGCCCCGCCAGCCGCCCATCGCCTCGAGCCCCGCCGAGACGTTCGGGAACATGCCGCCCCAGGCCCGCGGGCTGGGTTCCTCACGTCCGCTGGTGGCGGGCTTCTGGTGCGACTGGCTCCGCGACGGGGCCGGCCTTGCCTGCTGCCCGGTGCCCGGCTGCCCGACCTGCTGCTGCTTGGCCTGCGGCTGACGGGTCGTCGCCTGCCGCGGCTGGGCTGGCTGGCCCCGCTGTGCCTGCTGCGCTTGCTGTCCCCGCTGCGCCTGCGGTTGGCTTGCGGCCGTCCGCGGCCGGGCGGCCGGCTTCGTCGGGGCGGGAGTCGCGGCCGGGGGCGTGCCGGGGGCCCGCTGCGAGGCAGTCGCCTGCTCGCGATCGCCGGCCGGGCGGCCCTCGGGGGCCACGGGCGTGGTGAACGACGTATCGGCCTGTCGGGCGATCCGCTCCGGCACCACCAGATAGCGGATGCTCGATCCCGTGCCGGTCTCCTCGGCAGACGGTGCCGCGGCGGCGTCCGCCTGGGACATCACCGACGGAATCTGCGCCAGATCAGCCGCCGGCCGTGACGGCATGTCGGCCACGTCGAACGCCGAATCGATGCTCCGCGTCGACTCACTGTCGTCCAGGCTCGGGACGGGCATGGCTGCCGCGACTGCCGGCTCAGGCTGCTCGACGGCGAGTTCGGGCTGCCCGGCAGCGAGTTCGGGCTGCTGGGCAGCCGGCTCGGTCGCAGGCCCGGCGAGCGTGGGCTGGCCTGCGACCGCAGGCGGGGTCGATTCGTCGGCCGCCGCGACGGCCGCAGGCTCGGTCGCCGCTGGCGCAGCGGCCGGCGCGGGCTCCACGGCAGCGGTCCGCGCGGGCGGTTCGGGCATCCGCTCGTCGGCTTTTTCAGACACAGGAGCCGCGGCGGGCTCGATCTTCGCGACGGGCGCAGTGGCCGGCGTGGGGGGCACGAACGCCTCCTCGACGAGCGGCTCCGCGCCCTCGCCGGCCGCGGGCTGCTCGTTGGCCGCCGGAGGCTTGGGCTCGGGCTTCACGAGCTGGGCCGCGAGCAGCGGCTGACCTTCCCGCAGCGGATACTTGAGCAGGCAGCCCTCGAAGGAATCGGTCACGCGCAGCGCGGTCGAGGGAAGCATCGCCTTCGGCCAGTCCCGCAGGGCCACGTCCCAGACCGTCACCGGCACCCCCTGCGGCAGCGACCGCAGCGCCACGAAGATCGGTTCGCATTCCACCTGCGGCTTGGCCTGCGAGAGGTGGACGTCGAGGGCGCGGTTCACGCCCACGGCCGCCGCAGCTCCGGCCACGAAGGCCGCCACGAACACGGTGAAAGAGCGGGGGCGGTGGCGGGCGGGCGCGGAAGCGGGAGTTTCGGCAGCCATCGGTCGAGAGGCCCTCGGGCGTTGGGTCGGCAGTGGCCGACCATCGTCAGCAAAATCGGCAGCCGCGCGGCCATGCGGCCAGCGAACCCGCCCGTGGTCGGTCCTCCCCGCTCATGGCCCCGCAGACTCCCAGCCTTCCCACGGCCCGTCGCCGTCAGGCTCGCCCCAGCTTGCCCGGCTCGACCCGCCCCGCGTCAGCGGACGACCAGGGGCGTGTCGTGGCCGCCCTCGTTCTCCACCCCGTCGACGGGCGCGAAGAGTGGATCGACCGTCTCGGCGAGCGGGCGGATCGCCAGCAGCCTCACCGCTGCCTCGCCACCCCGGTCGTGGTCTCGCAGCAGGCAGTCGCCGGCCGTCGCGGTGCCGTCGCCACCGCAGCCCACGATCAGCATGCCCTCGCGCGGGAGTTCCAGGGCGAACTGGAGTTCCTCCAGGCGGTGTCGCCGCTGCCCCGACTCCAGCCGAAACATGCCGTCCTCGCCCACCCACGACTTCTCCATCGGCCCGTGCCGGATCTCGGGTGTCACCTCGATGTGCACGCGGCCGTCGGCCGCCGGCCGCGCCTGCACCGCGAAGAGCGGACTGGCATCGCGGTAGGTCCCACCCCGCACCTGACCTCCCGACTGTTCGAGCAGGACGAGTTCCTCGACCCGCGAGGCGGTCACGATCTCCCCCCTGCGCCCCGGCAAAAGCCGGATCAGCCGGCGGCTCACGGCCGCGTCGGTCGGCAGCGGGCCGGTCTGCGGCGCCTCCGCGGCCGCCGCGGTGAACCGGGCCGCGAGGTGGGGCGGCAGGTGACCGGTGACGATCCCGACACGCAGCCCGTTGGCCGCCAGCCGGCCCCGCAGCTCGGCCGGCAAGGCCTGTTCATCGACGAACTGCCAGAGCTCCTCGCGGAGCATCTCGTCCTGCGGGCTCGAGCGGACGAACGAGAGCTCGAGCGGAATCGTCCGGTTGGCTGCGCGGGCTTCGCCGGCGCCGAGCGCCGCCGCGGGCTCGACCGGATCGGTGCCCCGGCCGCCGCCCATCAGGCAGCCGCCCGATGCCACCAGCGCAGCCATCACGAGCAGCCAGCCGACGGCGCGGGCGCGCGGGGAGCGGGAGACGGCCCGTGGTGGCGCGTGCGACATCGAAGACCGCCGGCGGCAGGGGAGTGGAGCGGAGAGGGGAGATAGGAAAACCGCCCCGCCGCGTCAACGCCGAAACGCGTCGCCTCAGGCCATCGCCCGCACGGCATTGACGAACATCGCCAGGCCCGCGCCGGCCTGGTCGGGGTCGAGCCGCCCGTGCCAGGCGGGATGCTGCGTGGCCACCACGAACCGCTCCGGATGTGGCATCAGCCCGAACACCCGGCCGGTGGCGTCGCAGGCGCCGGCCACATCGGCCTCGGCGCCATTGGGGTTGGTCCCATGGGCATACCGCAGCGGCAGCTGGCCGGCCGCGGCGAGCGCGTCGCGGTCTGCCTCCGACCGCACCACGAATCGCCCCTCGGCATGGGCCACCGGCAGCTCGAGCGCGTCGATGCCCTGGAGGAACACGCAGGGCCCGCCCCTGTTCTCGAGCCGCACCCAGCGGTCGATGAACCGGCCGGAGGCATTGTGGGCGAGCGTCGCCTGACGTCCGCCGGCGGCGTCCTCGAGCAGCAGCCCGGTCTGCAGCAGCACCTGAAAGCCGTTGCAGATGCCGAGCACGAGCCCGCCGCGGTCGCGGAACCGCCGGAGCACGTCGCCCAGACGGGTCCGCAGCTCGAGCGCGAGAATCCGGCCGCTGGCGATGTCGTCGCCGTAGGAGAAGCCGCCCGGCAGGCAGAGGATCTGGCAGTCGTCGGCGATCGCCGGCCGCTCGGCGAGCGCCCGCACGTGGACCCGCCGCGCGATGCCGCCGGCCCGCTCGAAGGCGTGGGCCGTCTCGTGGTCGCAGTTGGTGCCGGGGGCACGCAGGACGAGAGCACGGGGAGCGAGCATGTCAGGAGTTCTCCCGGGCGAGCGACCGCCATGCAACCGCGAGCTCGGCGACGCTCGCCCGCTCGACCTCGCCGCTCGTGCCCACGAGCTCGACCACCCCTTCGGCCACCACGGTCCCCACGATCGCCCAGGGCACGTCGCCCACGGCCGTCGCGAAGGCCTGCTCGCCCTCGGCCGGCACCTCGCAGAGGAACCGTCCCGGTGATTCACCGAAGGCGATCGCCAGGTCGCGGCCCGCCGCCTCGAGGCCGCTGCCCCCGTCGAAGGGCACCGCGGCCAGGTCGAGCCGCGCCCCGAGGTTGCCACCGATCGCCATCTCCGCGAGGCCCGCGGCCAGGCCGCCGTCGGAGAGATCGTGGCAGGCGAGCACGGCCCCGGCCCGCTGCGCCCTTGCCACGGCCTCGATCGCGGCCCGGCAGGCGGCCGGATCGACCGTGGGCACGGGCCCGCCTTGGACGCGGCCGGTGAGTTCGAGCTGACTGCCGGCCGTGTCGGGCCGCGACAGGCCCACGATCGCCAGCTTGCTGCCGGGCCGCTTGAGGTCGGGCGAGATCGTCCGCCGCACGTCGGCCACCTGGCCGAGCGCCGTCGCCAGGAGCGTGGGCGGGATCGAGATCTCCCGCGGCTGCCCGGCCGGGTCGGTGTAGGCGAAGACGTTGTTGAGGCTGTCCTTGCCGCTCACGAACGGTGCGTTGGAGGCGAGCGCCATGTCGTGGCAGGCCCGGCAGGCCTCCACGAGCGGCCCGAGCGTCTCGGGCCGCCGCGTGTCGCCCCAGCAGAAGTTGTCGAGCAGCGCGACCCGCTCGGGATCGGCGCCCGCCGCCACGACGTTGGCGATCGCCTCCACGATCCCGCCGGCGGCCATCTGATAGGGATCGATGGTGCCCAGCCGATGCCGCAGGCCGACGCCCACCACGATGCCCCGGTCGCGGCCGAGCACGCCGCGGATCACCGTGCCGTCGGCCGGCCCCGCACCGGGCCCGAGGAGCGGCTTGGTCACGCTCGCCCCCTGCACCTCGTGGTCATACTGCCGGATGATCCATTCCTTGCTCGCCACGTCGGGCAGGGCGAGGATCTGGCGGAGGGTCTGGGCGAGCGCGCCGGCGGGCTGCCAGGCGGCGGGCTCGCGGGGCGCGGGCACGTGCCGCGAGCGGAGCGTGTGCCGCGGTCGCCCCTCGTGGAGGAAGTGGCAGTCGAGTTCGCCGGCCACCTCGCCCTGCCAGCGGAGCACGAGCCGGCCCGCTCCGGTGAACGTGCCGATGGCCGTGGCCTCGACGCCCTCGGCGGCGGCCACCGCCGCGAGCTTGTGCCATTCCGTCGGCGGCACGGCGAGCACCATCCGCTCCTGGGCCTCGGAGATCCAGACCTCGGTGGCCGACAGCCCGTCGTACTTGAGCGGCACGCGGTCGAGATCGACCTCCGCGCCGAGCTCGGCCCCCATCTCGCCGACGGCGCTCGAGAGCCCGCCCGCGCCGCAGTCGGTGATCGCGTGGAAGAGCTTCTGTCGCGCGGCCTCGAGCACGAAGTCGGTGAGGGTCTTCTCGTGGATCGCGTGGCCGATCTGGACGGCACCGCCGCTTTCGGTCTCGCTTGCGCTCGAGAGCTCGATGCTCGAGAACGTCGCTCCGTGGATGCCGTCGCGGCCCGTGCGGCCGCCGGCCACGACGACGAGATCCCCCGGCTGCACCGCGCCGGCCGCGTGGCCGCGGGGCATGATCCCCACGGTGCCGCAGAACACGAGCGGATTGCCGAGGTAGCCGGGGTGGAAGGCGACGGCGCCGGCGATCGTGGGGATGCCCATCCGGTTGCCGTAGTCGCGGACGCCCGCCACCACGCCGGCCAAGAGCCGCCGCGGCGGGATCACGCCGGCGGGGATCGCGGCGGCCGGCGTGTCGGGGGGCGCCACGCAGAAGACGTCGAGGTTGGCGATCGGCCGGGCCGCCAGCCCCGTGCCGAGCACGTCGCGGATCACGCCTCCCAGGCCCGTGGCCGCGCCGCCGTAGGGCTCGATCGCGGAGGGATGGTTGTGCGTCTCCACCTTCACGCAGATGTCGTGGTCGCCGTCGAACCGCACCACCCCCGAGTTGTCGCGAAACACGCTCACGCACCAGTCGCCGGCCCCGAGCCGGCGCCGCACCTCCTGCGTGGCCGCGAACACGGTCTCCTTGAGGAGGTTGCCGTAGCGGACGGGGCCCGCGGGGCCCTCGTGCTCGACGGGGCTGGTGAGCGTCTTGTGGCAGCAGTGCTCGCTCCAGGTCTGGGCGATCGTCTCGAGTTCGATCTCGAGCGGGTCGCGGCCGAGCGCGCGGAAGTGGTCGCGGACGGCCCCGAGCTCGGCCACCGAGAGGGCGAGGCAGCGGTCGCGGGAGAGCTTGGCGAGGGCCGCCTCGTCGAGGCCCTCGAGCGACACCGCGTGGCGGGCGAACGACCAGCGGCCGCCGCCGGCGAGCGAGCGGATCGCGAGCGGGCCCACGACCACGTCGTGGATCGCCTCGTTGGCCAAGAGCCGGCGGGCGAGGCTCGCGGCCTCGGCCGCGGGCATCGCGGGCAGCCAATATTTCTTGAGGCTGCGGACGGTGATGCCCGGGTGGCCGACAAGCGCGAGCGCCTCGGCCGCGGTGAGCCCGGCGGGATCGGTGACGCCCGGCCGCGGCAGGACGTGCACCACGGTGGCCAGGCCGTCGGCCGCCGCGACGAGCCCGGCCGCGCCGACCTCGGCGGCGACGAAGGTCTCCGTCACCGGGTCGGCCAGGAGCGTCGCGGCGATCCGCTCGATCTCGTCCCGCGACAGATTCCCCTCCACGAGCCAGCCGGCGGCGGTGCGGGCGGCGGTGCAGCCGCTCACGCCGAGCGCCCGGGCACCGGCCACGAGTTCGCTCGCGGCATGGTCAGCCGCGGCGTCGCGCAGCGAGACGTCAACTTCCCAGAGCATCGCGCACATCCTTGGCGTGGGAGAGGAGCGTGACGAGCCGGCGGCGGTCGCCTGCCTTGAGCGCCGCGAGCATCCGCGCGGCGGAGGCCTCGATCTTTTCGAGCGCCTTGGCCACCGGCGCGGCGTTGTCGAGCAGGATCTCGGCCCAGAGTTCGGGGTCGCCCGCAGCGATGCGGGTGGTGTCGCGCCAGCCCGTGGCCGCGAAGGGCAGGGACGCGGGGGGCGTGGCCGCGGCGATGGCGGCGGCCATCACGTGGGGCGCGTGGCTCGTGGCGGCCACGATCCGGTCGTGGTCGCGGGGGCTCATCACGTACACGGTGGCACCGAGTGCCGACCACAGTCCGCCCACGTCGTCGACGTCTTCCCGGGGCGTGGCGGCGACGGGCGTGACCACGACGGTGCGGCCGGTGAAGAGCTCGGCGTCGGCCGCCTCGGGCCCGCGGCGGTGGCTGCCGGCCAGCGGATGGGAGCCGACGAACCGGCCACGGCGCCGCTTCCGCCGTTTCTCCCAGGCCGCCACGATCGAGGCCTTCGTGCTGCCGGCGTCGGTGATCGGCGTGCCGGGGCGGACGGCGGCGTCGACGGCCTCGAGCAGTTGTGGGATGCCGGCGACGCCGGTGGCCACCACCACGAGGTCGGCCTCGGCCACGGCGGCCGGGTCGAGCGATGTCTCGGTGACGGCGCCGGCCCGAAGGGCGGCGTCGAGCGACTGTCGCGATCTCCCCACGCCGATCACCCGCTGGGCGAGTCCGCGGGCGAGCAGCGCCCGTCCGACCGATCCGCCGATCAGGCCCACGCCCACGATCGCAACGGCAGGCCAGTGGACTTTCATGGGCGGCGGGAGAGTTGGGCGACGACGCCCGGCGTTCTACCAGATGCCGGGCCGAGTGTCAGGGACCGCGAACGCCGCGGGTTTCTCGCGAAGTCCCCTGCCGGCGTCGGGCTGCCGCCGCGTATAGTCGGGGGCATGGCCACCATGCTGCCTCGCCGCCTCCCGCCGCTCGCGGGCCTCGTGGCCCTGCTGGCCGGCGCGATCGCACTCGCTGGTGCGTCGGCCGCGGCCGACGAGGAGGGCCAGACGCAGGCCGAGCGGATGGCCAAGCTCGGCCTCGTCCGCTATCGCGGTGCCTGGCGGACCGCGCAGGAGATCGAGCTCATCGAGCGGGACGAGGCGGCGACACTCGGCTCCAAGCAGTGGGTGGCGAAGCTCGAGCGGCTCCGGCGGCAGCTCGAGCAGCCGGCCGCCGCCGACCGGGCCGCCGAGGAGATCCGCGAGATCTCCGACCCGCTGGCCGTCGCGGCGCTGGCTGCGGCCCTGGCCACCGAGCCGGCCTTCCGCGTGCGGAGCTGGTATGTCGAGGCGCTCGGCCACATCCAGAGCCCGGAGGCGCTGCAGGCGCTCGTGGCGACGGCCCGCGATCATGCCGACCGCGAGACACGGATCGCGGCGGTGGAACGGCTGGTGGCGATCGGCCCGCACCAGGCGGTGCCGCCGCTGGTGGCGGCGCTCGCCAGCGCCGACAACGCGCAGGTCAATCGGGCGGCGGAGGCGCTCGGCCGGCTCGGCGTGCCGGCCGCGATCGGGCCCCTGATCGCCGCGCTCGAGACGAAGCACGTCGTGACCACCGGCGGCGGCCAGCCGGCCGGCTCCACGAGCGCCACCTTCACGCCGCAGGGGGGCGGGCTGGCGCTCGGGGGCGGCCCGAAGACGCAGGTCGTGCCGGTGCGCAACGCCAGCGTGCTCGAGGCGCTCGTTGCGCTCACCGGGCAGAACTACGAGTGGGACGCCGACGCCTGGCGGGCGTGGCTGGCCAACGAGCGGGCACTGCCCCGCGACTTCGACCCGCGCCGCGGCTGACGGTCAGATGCAGGGCATTCCCGTAGCGGCGGCGATCCTGGCCGCTGAAGACGGATTGGCGTGGCGAGCGGATTCTCTGTGGGGCGGACGTGGAGTCTGCCTGGGCTCGGTTCGAGGGGCGGAGAGCAGCGGTGCTTTGCGCCCGGATTTGGCAGGTTGAAAACCTGCCCCACGGTGCGCCCGGATTTGGCAGGTTGAAAACCTGCCCCACGGTGCGGGTGGGATGCTCGCCGCGATCAGTAGCGGCGGCCATCTTGGCCGCCGGACTCGGAGCGGTGTGGGGATCGGACTCTGCGGACCTTCAGGGACGGATCGCCACTCCGAGCGATTCGCCCAGTGCAATCCAGTCGCGGTAGCCAGCCTCGACGATCCAGCGGAGGACGCTCATGTCGAGATCCTCGTATTGATGCACCGCGACGTTGCGAAACCCGACCATGCCGCACAGGGCCGAGGCCAGGGGGCCGCCGATCAGGCCCGCCCGTTCGAGCAGGATGAACGCCTCGGCCGTGCTTTGGGGAACGCCGAGGTGTCGCTCCGCGACCACGTGCATCGCCATGTCGACCGCGGCCTGGCAGGCGCGTTCGACGTTGAGCGTCAGGGCATCGACGTGGGTGAAGTCGTCGAGACGCGGGCACAGCCGAGCCTCGTCGAGCATCCGCCGCACGCAGCGTTCGATGATCGCGGCCTTATTGAGCAGGATGTCGTCAGGCGGCGTAGGCACGGAGCACCTCCCGCCGCGCCTCCTGCAGCGACGCATACATCGACAAGGCCAGCATCGCGAACCGGGCGGTTGCGGTGCGATCCCGCTCGCAGAGGAGCCGGCCCGTCGTGACCGCCTCCTTGGCGTAGACGACATTCGCCGTCGTGAGCACGCCGAGATCGACGGGCCGGCCGAGGATCGTGGCCAGTTCCGCGGTGAGCGACAGCCGCTCCGCCACCGAGAGGCCGGCGGGGCGACGCGGCAGAATGGCCAGATCGACGTCGCTCTCTGCCCAGAGACGACCGGTTGCGGCAGACCCGAGCAGATAGGCGGCCTGGACCGCGTCGCTGCGCTCTAAAGCGGCGACGGCGGCGGAGAGACGCTGGGCGTCGATCGAGGTGGCGGACATCGTGCAGCGGTGAAGGGGGGCAGGGATCGGAGGTGCCCGAATCCTACCGCGCCGGGTCTGGGCAGCTGTGCCATGGCAGAAGTGGGCAAGGAGCGGCGGGCGGATGCCACAGGCAAGATGCCCGCGGCGCGTGCGCTTGCCAGGGGTGCGATCTGCCGGACCACCGGGGAGTGGTGGCCCGTCAGGCGGCGCGGCGGCGGGGGAACCACTCGGCGTCGAGCACGAGCAGGGCCACGCGGTTCTCGAGGTTCGGCCGGAAGACGACCAGCAACAAGAGCGGCAGCCACCAGGCCATGAACAACCCGCCGTTGTGGGCCTTCCAGAACTGCGTGCCCAGGAGCACGGCCGCGGTGCAGCTCATCAGCGTGCCGAGGTTCTTGGGGGCCGGCCAGATGGCGAGCGTGGCCATCATCGCGATGAAGGCCGCCAGCACCGGCAGCCGGAACACGCCGTCGCTCGAGGGCAGGGCCCAGAAGCCCTCCAGCGACACGTCGCTGGGGAAGATCCAGCCAAACATCTGCCGCAGCTGCCCGAGGAAGACGGCGGAGTCCGGGGAGGTGAGCCACAGCGCGAGCACCAGGGCCGCCAGCGCCGCGGTCACGCCGAGGGCGAAGCGGCGCACGCCCCGCTCCCAGTAGAAACTGCACCACAGGGGCAGCAGGAAGACCGGGTAGTAGATCGTGCCGATCGCCAGGCCGATGAGCGCGCCGGCCAGGAACGGGTTGCGGTAGGCGGCCACGGCCCAGATCACGAGCGCCCCGGGCAGCAGGTGGTCGACGCTGCCGTTCATCCAGGCCGTGTAGGGCATCAGCAGGAAGAGCACGGCCGCGGCGATCCCGAGCCGCGTGTTCTCGAAGTGCTTCCAGCCGATCACGACCATGCCGGCCACGATCGCCAGCTGCGCGAGGATCGCCATCACGCGGGCCGTCGTCTCGTGCACCTGGCGGCGGGAGGCGTCGGCCGACTCGGGCTCGGCCGCCTCCCCGGGGGCCAGGAACTGCCGGGTCGAGATCTGCGGCAGGAGGAAGAGCAGCGGATAGCCGGGGCCGTGCTTGACGAGCTGATCGACATCCACGGCGGCCTCGCGGGCCCCGAGCCGCTCGGCGGCCGCAGCGCTGGCGACGTCGTCCTTGTGGGGCTTCGAGTTGACGACGTTGGCCAGCAGGAAGACGAGCAGCGAGCAGCCGAGAAACACGAGCCCGCCGGTGGTCAGGTTGGGCTCGAGCATCGGCCGGCGGACCATCATCGAGTCGAAGAGCATCCGCAGGAGGAACGCCCCCGAGACGGCGAAGATCCACCAGAAGCCGAGCGTGCGGGCGGCGATCTTGGCCGATTCCGTCTCGCCCACGTACTCGAGCGCCACGAGCCCCGGCGCCAAGAGCACGAGCCCGAGCAGGTCGAGGTTCCGCACGCTCCAGAAGCGGTTGAACTTGAAGAACAGCGCGATCGAGAGCAGCGACGCCAGGTAGAACCAGGTCGTGAGCCGGACCGGGTAGTACTGGAAAAGGATCTCGCTCATGCCCGTGTCGGCCGGGGGAAAGGGCCGTCGCCGACCCCGTAGCGTACGCTCCCGCCCCGCCCCGACGCAAAAACTAGCGGCCCAGCGGCCAGAGCAGCGGGGCCAGGGCGACCGTGATGGCCATGACGATCAGGTTGAGCGGCCCGCCGTAGCGGAGGTAGTCGGAAAACTTGTAGCCGCCCGGCCCGTAGATCATGAGGTTCGTCTGGTAGCCGATCGGCGTGGCGAAGCCGCAGCTGGCCGCCACGGTGATCGCCATCACGAAGGGGAGCGGATGCACGCCCAGCTGGGCGGCCGTCTGCCAGGCGATCGGGAAGCTGAGCACGGCCGCCGCGTTGTTGCTGAGGAGCTCCGTGCCGACCATCGTGACGAGGTAGATCATCGCGAGCACCATCAGCGGCTCGTTGCCGGCGGCCGCCACGGCCGCCTCGGCGATCGAGCCGGCGAGTCCCGTCTTCTGCATCGCCTCGGCGAGCCCGAAGCTGGCGGCGATGAGCAGGAGCGCCTCCCACTCGATCGACCGCCGGGCCTCGGTCGAGGAGAGGCAGCGGGTGGCGATCATCAGGCCGGCGGCGGCCAGGGCTGCGATCACCATCGGCAGGAGATCCATCGCCACGGCCAGCACCATCCCCGCGACCGCCGTGACGGCGATCCAGGCGCGGTCGTGGCGGGGGGCGGCGGCATCGTGCACCTCGCTCACGAGGTAGAAGTGGCGGCTCGTCCGCTGTCGCTCCAGGAACGCCGGGCTGGCCTCGAGCAGGAGCGTGTCGCCCGGCTGGAGCTCGATGTCGCCGATCTTGCCCCGCAGCCGCTCGCCGTCGCGGGCCACCGCGATCACGACGGCGCCGTAGGTGGAGCGGAAGCTGCCGTCGCGGATCGTGCGGCCCACCAGCGGGCAGGTGGGCGACACCACCGCCTCGACGAGCCGCCGCTCGCTCCGCGGGTCGTCGAGCTTGAAGACCTGCTCGGTGGCGGGGCGGAGGCCGCGCACCTTCTGCAGCTCCACCACCGAGTCGATCACGCCCACGAACACGAGCCGGTCGTTCGCCTGGAGCCGCTCGCTCGGCGAAACGGCCGCGATCACGTGGTCGCCGCGGTCGATCTCCATGAGGAAGAGCCCGTCCAGGTGCCGCAGGCCAGCCTGCTCGATCGTGCGGCCCACGAGGCTGCTGCCCGGCTCGACGAGCATCTCGACCGAATACTGCCGGGGGTCGTCGCTCGTGCTCATCGGCGGCCGCCGGTCCTTGAGCAGGAAGCGGCTGGCCACGAGCCCGTAGGCGATGCCCGCCAGGAACAGCGGCACGCCCAGCCAGGTGATGTCGAACATGCCGAGCGGGCCGGTGAACTCGCGGCGGCCACCCCAGGCGGCCGGGATGCCCAGCCACGTGGCGTCGAACAGGCCCCAGGGCTCGGTGGCTCCGGCGGCGGTGCGATCCTCCACCAGTCCGGCGACGATCACGTTGGTGCTCGTGCCGATCAGCGTGCAGAGGCCGCCGAGCACGACCGCGCAGTTCATCGGCATCAGGAGCCGCGAGACGCTCAGCCGGTTCTTCTTGGCCCATTCCCGGATCGCCGGCACGAGCAGGGCCACGACCGGCGTGTTGTTCATGAAGGCCGAGAGGATGCCGGGGCCGACCATGGTGCGGATCTGGGCGGCCGCCAGCGAGCGGGGCCGGCCGAGCGTCCGCTCCACGAGCACGGCGAGCGCTCCGGTGCGTTCCACGCCCGCGGCCACGACGAAGAGCGCAGCCACCGCGAGCATCCCGTCGTTGGCCATCCCCCGGAGCCCCTCGGCCGGGCCGAGGACGCCCGCGAGCATCAATACGACCACGCCCCCGAGCATGATCATGTCGGGGGCCCGCTGGATGAAGAGCAGGCCGAGCAGCACCGCGACGACGACGGCGCCCGTGAGCGTCGCCTGCCAGTTCGCCGCGAGGGCCTCGATCGTCATGCTCGCTCTCCGTGCCGCCGGACACCTGCCGCGGAGCCTGCACTTTGCTCGCGCCGCCCGCGGGACGCAAGGCCAAAGGTCTGGCGGGTAACCAGGAGTCCGGACACTCCCAGGAGTCCGGTCACTCCGTGACCGG
>JBJTAA010000026.1:0-2779 GCA_046090525.1 Planctomycetota bacterium | reverse complement strand
TGGTTTTTCCCGGCTTTCGCCGCCTGGGCATTTGGCACGCCGCTTGCTCTGGATCCCGTCGGCGGACGAGGCCGGTCACCGCGATCGGCGGAAACGAGTCGCGGCCCCGAGGGGCCATCACTGGAGAGAAGCATCATGAAGAAGATCGAAGCCATCATCCGGCACTTCAAGCTCGAGGAAGTGAAGGACGCGCTCAACGCGCTGGGGGTCAAGGGCATGACCGTGACCGAGGTCCGTGGCTTCGGCCGGCAAAAGGGCCACACCGAGACCTACCGCGGCGCCGAGTACTCCGTCGACTTCCTGCCCAAGGTCAAGATCGAGGTGGTGGTCAGCGACGACGAGGCCCAGAACGTGATCAGCAAGATCATGGCGACCGCCCGCACCGGCCAGGTGGGCGACGGCAAGATCTTCGTGACGAACCTCGCCGAGGTGGTCCGCATCCGCACCGGCGAGACCGCGGCGGCCGCGATCTAGGCTTCGCGGCCATCCATGGCCCGCGAAGCCTTGGGCCGGCGGAGGGGCAGCCAAGGTGCCCCTCGCCGGCCACGCGGCCGGCCTCCAGCCGGCCGTGCGTCGCGGGCTTCCGCTCGCGACAGTCGGGCACGCGGCGCGGGACTGCGGCCCGCTGCGTGCCACAGATGCGTGCCACCTCTGCCCAAATGGGAAGTCCTGCGAGGGGTTGCCCGTGCCAATCGAGCGGCGTAGGAAACCGAGCGCAGCAAGGATTGCGGAGCGAGGTTTCCTCCGAGCGACCGGAAGGCAGGATGCCTGAAGGGAGCGTCCGGCGAGATGGCACGGGCAACGCCGAGCCTGCGTTACCGAAGATGACGTCCGCCGTGATCCGGTTCCGGCGGAACCGGACTCCTGATCCGGTCACGGGGTGACCGGACTCCTCGAGGCGAGGATGAGCATCGCAGCGGTGATCACGGCCATGCCGACGAGGTCGAGGACGATGCCGGCGGCCATCATGCTCCTGAGTGGTATCCGGCCCGTCCCATAAACGATCGCGTTGCAGGGCGTGCTCACCGGCATCATGAAGCCCAGGCTCGCCGCGAACGTGGCCGCCAGAGCCGCGACCACCGGGTCGTTGCCCGTCGCCGAGGCGAGGGCGATCACCACCGGCACCACGATGTTGGCGCTCGCCGTGTTGCTCGTGAACTCGCTGGTGGCGACGGCCACCACGGCGGCGAGCAGCACGAGCACGATGCCGCTCCAGGGACCGGCCGGCACCAGCCACCGGATCGACTCCCCCAGGGCGCCGGCCAGACCGGTCGAGAAGCAGAGCGAGCCCAGGGCCATGCCGCCGCCGTAGAGCAGCACGATCCCCCAGTCGATCCGGGCCTCACTCCACTCGAGCGCCGCCCGTCGCCGCCCCCGCGCCTCGCCACCGGGCAGGATGAACAGCAGGGCCGCCCCCACGAGGGCCGCCACGCCCTCGGGCAGGCGCTCCTTGAGCAGCCCCGCCCAGGGCTCATCGGGGCCGCCGAAAAACGCGGCGATCCCGGGGAGCACCCAGAGCCCCACGGTGAGCGCGAAGGCGGCGGCGGTGGATCGCTGCCCGACGGTCCAGCGGCCGAGCCGCGCCCGCTCGTCCGCCACGAACTCCCTCACACCCTCGAGCCGCGGCACACCCGCGGGGAACATGCGGCCCAGCAGCAGCACCACGACCGCGGTCAGCGTGGCCGCGACGGGCACGCCCACGAGACACCAGGCGGGAAACGAGATCGCGACCCCGAGCTGGCTGCGGATGAATCCCAGGCCGATCAGGTTCGTGGGCGTGCCGATCGGCGTCGCCAGGCCTCCGACCGAGGCTGCGAACGCCACACAGAGCAGGAGACCCGTGGCGAAGCCGGGGGAAGGCGGCCGCCCTGCCTTCCGACCGGCGTCCTCGATCGCCGCGACCATGCCCGACACGATCGCGAGCATCATCGCGGCGACGCAGGTGTTGGAGAGAAAGGCGCTGGCGGTCGCGCACACGCCCGCCACCGCCGCCAGCACCCGGCCCGGCCGCTCGGCCACCCCCGGCAGCGCGAGGACGGCGAACGCGAGCCGCTTGTCGAGCCCATGGAGGCGGATCGCCTCGGCGAGGATGAACGAGCCGATGAACAGAAAAATCAGCGGGTCGGCGAACGGCGCGAAGACCTCCTGGGCCGGCGCCACGCCCGCCAGCACGCAGGCGACGGCGCCGAAGAGCGCGGTCACCGCCAGCGGCAGCGCCTCGGTGATCCACAGGACCACCACGGCCGCCACGATCACCGCCAGCGCCTGGGCTTCTGGGGAGAGCTCCATGACGAGAGCCTACCCACCGTCGCGACGCGTGCTCAAAGCCACCATGCGTGGTCCATCAAGCCGACCACAGGCCCGTGAGGGGTTGTCCTTGCCCACCACAGGCCTGAGCGTGCCAGTCGAGCGGCGTTGCTGGCCGAGCGCAGCAAGGACTGCGAAGCGAAGGCCAGCATCGGGTGATGCGAAAGGCAGGATGCCTGGAGCGAACGTCCGCCGAGACGGCACGGGCAACCCCCCGCGTGCGCGCGAGGCCCGCCTACTCCTTGAGCGCCGCCTGGGCCGCCGCGAGCCGGGCCACCGGCAGGCGGAACGGCGAGCAGCTCACGTAGTCGAGGCCGAGCTGGTGGCAGAGGATCACCGAGTGGGGATCGCCGCCGTGCTCGCCGCAGATGCCGAGCTTGATGTCCTTGCGGGTCTTCCGCCCCCGCTCGACGGCGATCTTCATCAGCTGGCCCACCCCCGTGGTGGAGATCGTCCATCGGGTTGCCGAGCA
>JBJTAA010000025.1:0-12209 GCA_046090525.1 Planctomycetota bacterium | reverse complement strand
GCCGGAGGTGAAGATCGACCTCGACCGCGACGGCCGCGTGGCCGGGGCCCACGTGGTCGAGAACACCGAGAGCCACCAGATCATCGAGGAGTTCATGCTCGCGGCCAACGAGGCCGTGGCCGGGGCGCTCGCCGCCGCCGGGGCGGGCTTCCTGCGGCGGATCCACCCCTCGCCCGACATGCGGAAGCTCCGCCAGCTCACGGAGTTCGTCACCGAACTCGGCTTCGAGGTCGATTCGCTCGAGAGCCGCTTCGAGCTCCAGCGGCTGCTCGACATGGCCCGCGGCCGGCCCGAGGAGCATGCCGTCCACTACGCCGTGCTACGGAGCCTGACGCGGGCCGCCTACGGCCCCCAGGAAGACGGCCACTTCGCCCTGGCGAGCGACTGCTACTGCCACTTCACGTCGCCGATCCGCCGCTATCCCGACCTCACGATCCACCGGGCGCTCGAGGCGCTCGCCCGGGGCAAGCGGCCGCCGGCCGACGGCCTGCTCCAACTCGGCCAGGACTGCTCCGACCTCGAGCGGCGGGCCGAGGCGGCCGAGCGGGAGCTCGTCAAGCTCAAACTCCTGCATTTCCTGTCGTCGCGGATCGGCGAGGAGATGGACGCGGTGGTGACGGGCGTGGAGGCCTTCGGGATCTTCGTGCAGGGCCTGGCCCTGCCGGCGGAGGGCCTCGTGCCGCTCGACGCGCTCCCCGACGACACCTACCGCTACGACCGCGCGAGCCACACGCTCTCCGGCCGTCGCGCCGGGCAGAGCTATCGGCTGGGCGACCGCGTCCGCGTGGCGGTGGACCGGGTGGATCTCGATCGTCGCGAGCTCAACTTCCGGCTCGTGGACGGGCACGTCCGCCGCGGCAAGCGGCCCGCGAAGTCGGCCCGCCCGCCGGGCAAGCACCGCGGCCGCGGCCAGGCCGCGGGCAATCGGTCGCGCCCCGCCAAAGCGGGCCGCAAGCGCTCCCGCCGGCTGTGACCGCCCGATCGTCGCCGCCCCCAGGAGCCCGGTTCCGCCGGAACCGGGTCACCATCGACGCCGCGCCCTGTGCGATCCGGTCACGGCGTGACCGGACTCCTGAGTGGCCGCGGGTTTCCAACCCGCGGAACCGGCAGGCACGATGCCCGCCGCCGCTGGGGAACACAGCCGACCCCACCCCCGCAAGGAGCCCACCGTCGCCGCGGGCATCCTGCCCGTGGAATCCGCTCACCGCTCACACCCATGGAACCGGCTTGCCGCCCGCGCGGTCGGCAAGCGACACTGCAAACGTGGGTACGCTCCCTGAATGATGCGGTTCGACCCAGCCGGCACCGTTACACTGCCCGATGACACCTCACGCCATCCGCCATCGCATTGAACGGATCGACTGCGACATGGCCCGCGTGTTAGCGGGCACCAGTGAGCTCGCTCGCCTCCGGGCCGCCTTTCGGATGTGGACGGCCGCCAGAACCGTGCTGCGGGCCGCGATCGCTGCCGATCATGCCGATTGGCATCCCGACCGTATCGAGCGCGAGGCCGCTGACCGCATGAGTCATGGGCTTGTCAGCCGTGTCTCCAGCTGACCTGAACCCGTCGCAGTTGATGCACCTGGTGGCTGCGTTTCTCGAGCAGCAGGCCATCCGATATCGGGTCGTCGGTTCCCTGGCGAGCATGGCCTACGGCGAACCCCGGTTCACGAACGACATCGGCTTCCTCGCCGACATTCGCCTGGAGCATGCCGCCGCGTTTCTCCAGGCCTTTCCGCCTCCGGAGCACTATCTGTCAGAAGCCGCGATGCGTGCCGCGATCGAGCAGCCGGGACAGTTCAACATCATCCACATCCCATCCGGCCTGAAAGTCGACATGATCGTGCTCAGGCAGGACGACTATTCACAAGTGGAAATCCAACGCGGTCGGCGACTGACAAGCCCAGGCGAGTTCGACGTCTGGTTTGCGGCTCCCGAGGACGTGATTCTCAACAAGCTCGTGTATTACCGCGAGGGCGGCTCGGAGAAACACCTCCGTGACATCGCCTCCATGCTCGTGATCCAAGGAGCCGCGATCGATCGCGGCTACATCGCTTCATGGTCAGTCCAACTCGGGGTGCTCGCCGAATGGGAGGCGCTGCTCGCCGATCTCGCAGAGTGACCTCGGCCGCGACGTTCCGCGACGGGTGTCGGAGCCACCCTTGGCCGCACGTCACCCGAGCCCGCCCACGTGGCCGCGGGTTTCCAACCCGCGGAATCGGCAGGCACGATGCCCGCCGCCGCTGGGGAGCGCAGCCAGCCCGCCGTCCCCAGGAGCCCGGTTCCACCGGAACCATATCAGAGCCGACGCCGCACTCGGCAGGCTGCAAGCCCGCCCCACGGTCACGGCGTGACCGGACCCTGGCCCCTCCGATCACCTCCCGAGGCGGCGCGATTCGCTCCACCCCTGGTGCGATTCGCTCCACCCCTGGGGCGATTCGCTCCAGCGCCTGGAGCGATTTGCCCCACCACCTTCAGGGGGATGCGAGGTCTCACCCGGCGCGATGACCGGCGGTTACCAGCGCTTTCTCCCCAGAAACGCGGCGTTCCTCCGCGAAGAGCCCGGGCCCACGCTTTTCGGCGCCGTTTGGCACGGCGATTGCGCAGGTTTTGGCGTGTCCCAGGCGCCCGCCCTGGGCACCAGCCAGTTCCACCCCGCCCGATCGAGCCGATGACCGCCGCCAAGAAGCCCGTCAGCCGCGCCCCGCTCTCGCGTCGTCCGTTCGTCATCCTGACCACCGGCAGCCTGCTCGTGGCCCTGCTGCTCCGAGCCCCCGCCCGCGGCCAGACGACGCAGACGCTCGACGGCACGAGCGGGTCGAACTCGATCTCGACGAACTACACGACCACCGGCGGCCTCAGCCTCAACATGGGGTTCTTCGTCGAGTATCTGATCATCGGCGGTGGCGGCGGTGGCGCCGGCCGCGACGTCGGCGGCGGCGGTGGCGCCGGTGGCTATCGCTCGAGCGTGGTTGGGGAACTCTCCGGCGGCAACACCGCTGCCGAGGCTCGCCTCAACCTGGTCACGGCGACTGGGAACTCGACGCGAACCTACGCGGTCACGGTCGGCGACGGAGGCGCGGGTGGGACCGACATCGCCGATGGCACACGCGACGGTGCCAAGGGTGAAAACTCGTCGTTCGCGGGCATCGTGGCCACCG
The DNA here is from genome assembly GCA_046090525.1 of Planctomycetota bacterium. Taxonomy (GTDB): domain Bacteria; phylum Planctomycetota; class Planctomycetia; order Pirellulales; family UBA1268; genus QWPN01. The sequence continues at coordinate 9,048 of JBJTAA010000025.1, read as the reverse complement.
GCGGCGGCGGTGCCCAGGGCTGGAACAGCCCGGCGGGCACAGCTGCCAATGGCGGCTCCGGAGGCGGCGGTTCGGCGAGCACCGTGACCGGTGGCACGGGCGAGACGGGCCAGGGATTCAATGGCGGCGCAGGCGGCACCAGCGGTGGCGGTGGCGGTGGCGGCGCGAGCCAAGCTGGCGTTTCCGCCAGTTCAGGCAGCAGGAATGGCGGCAACGGCCTCGCGTCGAGCATCACCGGCACGAGTGTCACCCGGGCCGGTGGCGGGGGCGGGGCAGGATCGCGCTCGACCACCCCGCTCACCTCGGGCACGGGCGGCCTTGGTGGCGGTGGCTCGGCGCCGACGACGGCCGGCAACAACGGCGGGGCCGGCACGGCCAACACCGGCGGCGGCGCGGCCACTGGAACAGGCGTCAGCGGTGGCAAAGGCGGCTCGGGCGTCGTGATCGTGCGGTATGCGGGCACGGCCGCCGGCACGGGAGGATCTGTGTCGTCCGGAACGGGCTCGGCCGCCGGCTACACGATCCACCAGTTCACGGATATCGGCTCGGCGAGCAGCCTGGCGATCACGACCCCCTTCAGCGAGCGATTGGGCGCCACGCTCACCACGGCCCTCTCCGGCACCGGCAACCTCACCTACTCCGGCCCCGGCCGGCTCACGCTCGCAGCCGACAGCACCTACGTGGGTAACACGGTGGTCACCGCAGGCACGCTCCAGGTGGGCGCCGGCGCCGCCGCCGGGTCGCTCGGTGCCGGCAACGTATCGCTGTCGGCCGGCTCCACGCTCGCCTTCAATCGCAGCGACGCACTGCTCACCGTCGCCGGCGTGATCTCAGGCTCCGGCTCCGTCACCCAGTCCGGAGCGGGCACGGTCACGCTCTCTGCGGCCAACACCTACACGGGACCCACGACGATCACCGCCGGCACCCTCGCCGTGACCGGCTCGCTCGGCGGCGGCTCCTATGGCGGTTCGATCGCCAATGACGGCACGCTGCGGTTCGCCAACGGTGCGACCCAGACGCTCACCGGCCCGCTCACCGGCACGGGCACGCTCGACGTCGCCGCCGGGTCCACGGTCGCCTTCGACACGGCCGTGGCTCGATCGATCTCGAACACCATCGCAGGCGATGGCGGCATCGTGAAGCGTGGCACAGGCGACCTCACGCTCTTCGGCAACAACTCCTTCACCGGCGGTACCGTGGTCAATGCCGGCGTGCTCGTGGCCGGCTCGAACACGGCCCTGGGCTCCGGCGGCGTCACCCTCGCCGGCGGTAGCCTCGCGCTCGGCCAAGGCGTGGCGATCACCAACTCGATCGTGCTCGATGCCTCGGCCACGCCGGCCACCACGAGTTTCGGCGCGTTCCTGCCGGTCGAGTATCTCCTGGTCGCCGGTGGTGGCGGCGGCGGTGGCGACAACGGCGGTGGCGGCGGCGGCGGTGGAATGCTGACCGGCTCCACGAACGTGGCGTCGGCCAGCAATACGATCGTCGTCGGGGCCGGTGGAGCCGGCGGAGCGGTGAACGTCCGCGGCGCAAAGGGGGGGTGATTCGAGCGCGTTTGCCGCGACCGCCTTTGGCGGCGGTGGCGGCAGTGGCGGGAACGCTGGCCAGGGCGCCACGACCGGCGGTTCCGGCGGTGGCGGCGACGGCGAAGCGAATCGGACCGGGGCCGCCGGCACGGCCGGCCAGGGCTTCGCGGGTGGCAACGGCTGGTCCGCGACCGAAGGCTCGGGCGGCGGTGGTGGTGGCGCCGGTGGCGCGGGCAACAACGCGGTCACCCAGGCCCAGGGGGGTGACGGTGGCGTCGGCCGGGTGAGTTCCATCACGGGCCAGGAGGTGTTCTATGGTGGTGGCGGCGGTGGTGGGCCCAACAACGGCTCCACTGCCACGAGCGCCGGCGGCAACTGCGGCGGTGGCGGAGGCGCCTCCGGCACCGGAGGCAATGGCACCAATGGCCTCGGCGGCGGCGGCGGCGGAGCGGGCTGGAACGAGGTTCAGGCCACTGGCGGCAATGGTGGCTCGGGCACGGTGATCCTCCGCTACTTTGGCAGCCAGAAGGCTTCCGGCGGCACGGTGAGCGCCGGCACGGGCTCGGCCGCCGGCTTCACGATCCACACGTTCACCACGGTCGGCGAAGACGTCTTCGCCCTCGCCGCTCCGCTGGCGGCGGAGATCGCGGGCACCATCACCGGCGCCGGCGGCTTCACCTGGGATTCCGCGGGCCAGCTCACGCTCTCCGGCACGAACACGTATGCCGGCGGCACCACCGTTGCCGCGGGCCGGCTCGTCGGCAGCGTGGCCAGCCTGCCCGGCAACATCACCAACAACGCGACGCTCGAGTTCGCCCAGACCGGCGCCGCCACGTACGCCGGGGTCGTCAGCGGGTCGGGGGCGTTCGTCAAGTCCGGGGCCGGTTCGCTCGCGCTTACCAACGCGAATGCCTACACCGGCGCAACCTCCATCACGGGCGGCACGCTCGTCGTCGGCGCTGGCGGCACGGCCGGCGCCCTCGGCGGCGTGGGCTCGATCGCCAACGCGGGCACGCTCGCCTTCGACCGCACCGACTCCGTCACGCTCGCCCGCGCCGTCAGCGGCTCCGGCAGCCTCGTTCAGCGGGGGAGCGGCACGCTCGTCCTCACGGCGAACAACACCCATGCCGGCGGCACGACCGTCTCGGCAGGGACGCTGCAGGTGGGCAACGGCGGCACCACCGGCTCGCTCGGCGCCGGCCCGGTGAGCGTGGCGTCCGGGGCGACCCTCGCCTTCGACCGCAGCGATGCCATCGCCCTGGCGAACAGCGTCTCCGGCGGCGGCAGCGTGGTCAAGAACGGAGCGAACACGCTGAGCATCTCCGCCGGCAATGCCTACACCGGCGGCACGGTGATCAACGCCGGCGCGGTCGTGGCCGGCTCCAGCACGGCCCTGGGCACGGGTGCCGTGACGCTCAATGCCGGCACGATGCGGCTCGCAAACGCCGTGAGCATGGCCAACGACATCGTCCTCGCCGGCACCGCCGCCAACACCACGATCAACGGCCTGTTCAGCGTCGAGTATCTCGTGGTCGGCGGTGGCGGCGGCGGGGCGGGCCGCGACACGGGTGGCGGCGGCGGCGGCGGCGGCGTGCGGACCGGCAGTGTCGATCTCACGTCGGCGTCGACCGCCATCACCGTCGGCAGCGGCGGAGCGGGTGGCGTGAACACGCAGAGCGGCTCGCAAGGCGGCTCGTCCTCGTTCGGCACGATCACGGCGAGCGGCGGTGGCGGCGGCGGCTACTTCGCAGGCTCCCCCACCACCGGCGGCAGCGGCGGCGGCGGCGCGGGCTACAACACCTCTTCCGGTGCCGCGGGCACGGCAGGTCAGGGCTTCGCGGGCGGTGACGGCGTGGGCTCACTCACGGCCGGTCTCTCCGGCGGCGGCGGCGGGGCCGGAGCTCGCGGGGCCGACGGCAATGCCGCGCTGAATGCGGCGGGCGCCGGCGGTGCGGGCCTCGCCACCACCATCCGGGGCACGACCGAGTATTTCGGCGGCGGTGGCGGTGGCGCCCCTCACCGCAGCAACACGTCGGCCGCGAGCGGCGGCGGGGGGCTCGGCGGCGGCGGCGCCGCGGCCACGAGCGAGGCCGCGAGCCCGACGGCGGGCACGGCCAACACCGGCGGCGGCGGCGGCGCCTCGCGGTCGGCCGACGCGGCCCGCTACACGGGCGCGGCCGGCGGCAGCGGAATCGTGCTCGTCCGCTATTTCGGTGCCCCGGTGGCCACTGGTGGCACGATCGACACCACGAGCGCGCCGGGCTACACGATCCACCAGTTCTCGACGGTCGGCTCGGGTTCATTCAACCTCACGGCCCCGATCACGACGACGCTCTCGGGCAATCTCTCGGGCACGGGAGGGTTCACGTTCGACACGGCCACCACGCTCGTGCTCACCGGGGAGAACACCTACGCCGGCGGCACGGTGATCTCCGCCGGCACGCTCCAGGTGGGTAGTGGCGGCTCGACCGGCTCGCTCGGGTCGGGCAACGTGACGAACAACTCCGCCCTCGTCGTCAACCGCAGCGGCAGCCTCACGATCCCCGGCGACATCTCCGGCACCGGCCGCCTTACGAAACAAGGCTCGGGCGCGCTCACCCTCTCCGGCAGCAACTCCTACGCCGGCGGCACGACGATCTCGGCCGGCACGCTCGCGCTCGGCTCCGCGGCCGCGATCGGCTCGACCGGCACGATCTCGTTCTCCGGCGGCACGCTCCAGTTCTCGGCGGCGAACACGACCGACTACTCGGGTCGGTTCTCGACCACCGCGGGCCAGCAGGTCGCGATCGACACCAATGGCCAGACCGTGTCGCTCGCTTCGGCCCTCACGAGCAGCGGCGGCTCGCTCACGAAGACCGGCGCCGGCAACCTCGTCCTCTCCGGATCGAACACCTACACGGGCGCCACGAGCGTGGCCGGCGGCCGGCTGTCGGTGAACGGCTCGCTCGCAAACACGGCCGTCACCGTCTCCGGCGGCACGCTCGGCGGCTCGGGCTCCATCCTCGGCTCCGTGGCGATTCAGAGCGGCGGCACGCTCGCCCCCGGCAACAGCATCGAGTCGCTGCGGGCCGGGGCGACGTCGTTCGCGTCCGGCGGCACCTTCGCCTACGAGGTCGACTCGCGGCTGCTCGGCAGCCTCGGCACCGCCGCCGACCTGCTCGTGGTCAGCGGCAACCTCGACATCGCCGCCGGCACGCTGCTCGAGTTCAGCGACCTGGCGGGCCTCTCAGCCCAGCCGTTCGTGGAAGACTCGACCGTGTTCGCGATGATCAACTACACGGGCAACTGGAACAACGGCCTCTTCACCTACAACGGCTCGCCCCTCGCCGACGGCGACCAGTTCACGGTGGGCAGCCAGTTGTGGGAGATCGACTACAACTCGTCGACCGGTGGCCTCAACTACACCGGCGACTATCAGCCGAGCAGCACGTTCGTGACCATCACGGCCGTGCCCGAGCCGACCACGCTCGTGCTCGTGGCGATTGGGGCGGGCCTGGCGACGCGTATGTCCCGTCGCCGGATCGATACCGTGCGTTGACGGCTGATTGACGCTCCCCAAACCGCGGCCGTAACCTTCACCGCCGACTGCCAGCGCCGAGTTGCGACGGCAGGAGCCGGAACGTGAAGGCATGACAGACATCGAACTTCAAACCGCGATTGCTCACGATCGGGCGACGGCCGCTCGGGGCATGGCCCCCGGCATGAAGTTGGTGGCCGGGGCCAGATTGTTCGATACGGTGAGACAGCGAATGCTCGCCGGAATTCGTGGCCGGCATCCCGAGTGGTCTCCCTCCGCTGTCGAAGATGAGTTCCGCCGGCAGCTCACCCTGATCCGCGAGCGCGAGAGCAGAGGCATCTTGCCGCCATGTGATCCCCCATGACGAGCGAACAAGCTCTGGCTCGCGTGATCGAGGCTTTCGAGCACGAAGGCGTCACCTACATGCTCGTGGGGGCAGTGGCGAGCAACCTGTACGGCGTGCCGCGGGCGACCAACGACGCGGATGTCGTCGTTCAGTTTGAATCCTTCGACCTCGGAGCATTCTGCGAGCGTCTGGGCAGCGACTTCACGCTCGATCCGCAGCTAATGGTCGAGGGCTTCACGGGAACCGTGCGGAACGTGATCACCTTCATGCCCACGGGCTTTCAGATCGAGGTGTTCCGACTCAGCGAGGATCCGCACGACAGAGAGAGATTTGCCCGGCGTTGCCAACAGCAGGTCCCCGAGTGTCCGTGCGCCGCGTGGGTCACGGCGGCCGAGGATGTCGTGATCCAAAAACTTCGCTGGGCCCGCCGCAAGGACCTCGACGACGTCGTGAATCTGCTGGCTGTATCCGGCGGGCTCCTCGACTGGGACTATCTGCGGCGCTGGACCGCTGCGCACGGCACGACAGGGCTCCTCGAACAGCTCCGCCAGGAAGCAGACGGCTGACACGGCCTTGCAGTCCTGGCCCGCCGCCGGAGATAAGCACGGGCATCGTGGCCAGCCTTGCCCCATAAAAGCCCCCCGGCGCGAGCCGGGGAGATGACGCGAACCATCTCGTTTGGCGTTGGGCCGCTCGCGCTGACTTGGGTGGCGGGCGTCATCCCCCTTGCTTGCGCAAAGGGGCTTGTATGCGGAAGGGCCGCCGCCCCTAGGAGCCCGGTTCCTCCGGAACCGGGTCAGAGTCGACTCAGCGCCAAGCGTGATCCGGTCACGGAGTGACCGGACTCCTGGGCCGGGTCACGCTCGACGCCGCGCCCGGCGTTATCCGGTCACGGTGTGACCGGACTCCTGAGGCCCCTGCGGCTGCTACACTCCCGCCTCCCTCACGGCCCGGGAGATCCTCATGACCGCCCCGCTCCTCGCGACTCCGCTCGCCACCTGGCACGCCGCCCACGGCGGCCGGATGGTCGACTTCGCCGGCTGGACGATGCCCGTCCAATACGCATCGATCGTCGATGAGCACCTCGCCACCCGGCGGGCGGCGGGGATCTTCGACGTCTCCCACATGGGGCGGCTCGCGATCGCGGGCCCGGCCGCCATCGGCTGGCTCGACGCGCTGCTCACCCGCCGCGTGGCCGACCTCGCCCCCGGGCAGGTCCGCTACACGCTCGTCACGAGCGACGAGGGGCCGACGGGCCTCGCGATCCTCGACGACGCCCTCGTGGCCCGCGAAGCCGACGCGGCCGACGGCTCGCCGCGGCTCTCGCTCGTCGTCAACGCGAGCAACCGCGACCGCGTGGTGGCGTGGCTGCGAGGCCGCCTGCCCGCCGCCGGCGTCTCCCTCACCGACCACACCCGCGAGACGGCGATGATCGCGGTGCAGGGTCCGCGGGCCGTCGAACTCGTCGCCGGCCTCTGCCCCGCCGCCGACGCGACGCGAATCATGGCGCTCAAGAACTACCGGGCCACCACCGCCACGGTCGCCGGCCGCCCCGCCGCCGTCAGCCGCACGGGCTACACGGGCGAGGACGGCCTCGAGCTCGTCGTGCCGGCGGCCGACGCGGTGGGCGTCTGGGAGGCGATCCTCGCCGCGGGCTCCCCGCACGGCGTCGTGCCCTGCGGCTTGGGCGCCCGCGACACGCTCCGGCTCGAGGCCGGCATGCCGCTCTACGGCCACGAACTCGTCGCCGCGAGCGACCCCTTCGCGCTCGGCCTCGCCTTCGCCGTGAACCTCGCCGCGGCCGACGGGAAGCCGCGGGAGTTCCCGGGCGCCGCGCCGCTCCGCCGGCTCGCGGCGGAGCCGGCGGCACGGGTTCGCGTGGGACTCGTCTGCGAGGGCAGGCGGGCCGCCCGCGAGGGGGCCGCGGTCACGCAGCCGGGCGACGCGACGGCCGTCGTGGGCGTTGTGACCAGCGGCAGCTACTGCCCCACGCTCGGCGCCGCCGCCGCCATGGCCCTCGTCGATCGCGCCGTCGCCGCCCCCGGCACGCGGCTCGACCTGCTCGTCCGCGACACGGCGGTGCCCGCGCGGGTCGCCCCCCTGCCCCTCTCCACGCGGCCCGCGGCACGAACCTGACGCGATCGGATATCCTGCGACAGCCGGTCCGAATCGGATCGGCCCACGACCTCAGCCCACCCCGGAGCCTGCGATGGCCGCCGCACCGAAGTTCGCCAAGACACACGAATGGATCCGCCTCGACGACGACGGCCTGGCCACGGTCGGGATTTCGGCCTATGCCGTGGAAGCCCTCACCGACCTCGTCTTCATGCAGCTGCCCGAGGTGGGCCGCGCCGTGAAGGCGGGCGAGTCGATCGGTGAGATCGAGAGCGTCAAGGCCGTGAGCGACTTCTACGCCCCCGTCTCGGGCGAAGTGGTCGAGGTCAACGCGACGCTGCCTTCCAAGCTCGAGACGCTCGGCCAGGATCCCTACGGGGCCGGCTGGCTCGTGAAGCTTCGCCCCACCGATACCGGCGAACTGGCCGGCCTGCTCGACGAGGCCGCCTACGACGCGCTCGTGAAGAGCCAGCCGCACTGACACCGGCCGTGGCCACGACCATCCCCGAAACCCGCCTCGTCGCCTGGTGGGATGAGCCCGCCCCCGGCCCCGAGAACATGGCGGCCGACGAGGTGCTGGCCGACGAGGCGGTGGCCACCGGCGGCCTGCTCGTGCGGCTCTACGGCTGGTCCGAGCCCGCCGTGTCGCTCGGCGGCTTCCAGCGGCTCGCGGAGGCGACCAGCTGCCCCGCGATCGCCGGCCTGCCGATCGTGCGTCGGCCGAGCGGCGGCGGCGCGATCCTTCACGGCAGCGATCTGACCTACGCCGTGGCCGTGCCCCGCGACCACGCCTGGGGAGGCGACCCCCAGGTGCTCTACGATGCCTTCCACGAGAGCCTGGCGGCGGAACTCCGCCACCGCGGCGTCGCGGCGGCGCTCCACGCGGGCAGCGACCGCGCCGCCGGCGACGAGGGCCGGCTCTTCTGTTTCGACCGCCGGGCCCGCGGGGATCTGGTCGTGCGCGATGCCGGCCACGACCCCGACGGCCACAAGATCCTGGGGAGCGCCCAGCGGCGGCTCCGCGGCGCCGTGCTTCAGCATGGCAGCCTGCTCACGAGGTCGCTCGCCAGCGTCGCCGCGCCCGCCCGGCATCCCGGGCTCGTGGAACTCCACCCCGCCGCCGCCGGCTGGGACCTCCGCGAACTCGTCGGTGCCTGGCTCGAGCGGGTCGCAGCGGCGGCGGCGAGCCCGCTCGAGATCCGGCCGGAATCCTTCGGGGCCGATCGCAGCGAGGCGATTGTGGCCCGGGCCCCCCGTTTTCGCGAGGCGGCCTGGCTGGCCCGTCGCTGATGCGGGCGGCGCAAGCAACGCCACGCCGGTATTCGGCCGGAGGGCCCATCTGCTAGACTCCATCCATCTTTGGTGATGCCTCACTCTGCCGGCGGTTCCGCCGGTCCTCCCCACTCCCTCCTTGTAGACAGCCGCGGCGAGGCCTCCGCCATCCCGCGGCCCGGTCAGCATGGTCACGAAACTCATCGTCGCTTCCGGCAAGAGCGCCGGTCGCACCATCGCCATCAAGCGCAACAAGTTGCTCATCGGCCGGG
>JBJTAA010000024.1:0-12785 GCA_046090525.1 Planctomycetota bacterium | reverse complement strand
AGAACGTCCGCCCCCCGGACGCCCGCATGACGCACTCCTCCGGCAACTTCTACCAGCGGTCCAGCGTCGCGATTCTCGCGGTGCTGGTGTTCCTGCTCCCGCTGGTGGTCGTGGGGGCGATCAAGGCCAAGGGCAACAACCGCAACGACGTGAAGGGCTGGCTCCCCGCGGAATACCCGGAGACCCAGACCTACAAGTTCTACCGGCAGCATTTCCAGGGGGAGGAGTTCGTGCTCATCTCCTGGGACGGCTGCACCATGGCCGATCCCCGCCTCGAACTCCTGGCCACCAAGCTCCTGCCCCCCCCCGAGGAGGCTGCCCGGATCGACCGGCCGATCTACTTCCGGACCGCCCAGACCGGGCCCCGGGCGGTCGCCCAGATGACCGAGGAGCCGCTGAACCTCGACCCCGAGGAGGCCGTCCGGCGGCTCAGCGGGGCGCTGATCGGACCCCCTCCCGAGGGCATCGAGCCCGGCTCGGCCGAAGACGACCTCGATCGCCGGCAGACCTGCCTGGTCCTGACGCTGTCGGACACCGCCCGGGCCAACCTGCACGGCGCGATCGACCAGATCCGCGACGTGGCCACCAAGGAATGCGGCATCCGCGAGGCCGACCTCCACATGGGCGGGCCGCCGGTCGACAACGTCTCGATCGACAACGCCGGCCAGCGGAGCGTCACGATCCTGTTCGGGTTGTCGCTGGTGGTCGGCTTCTTCGTCAGCTGGTGGAGCCTCAAGAGCAAGGCGCTGGTGGCGATCGTGCTGGCCTCGGGCGTCTACAGCATGTTCGCGAGCCTGGCGATCGTCTGGTACTCGGGCTACCCCGTCGACGCGATCCTGCTGACGATGCCGTCGCTGGTCTACGTGGCCACCACGTCGGGCGCGATCCACCTGGCCAACTACTACCGCGACCAGCTCGCCGAGACCGGCATCCAGGAGGGGGCGGCCGGCCGCGCCGTGCACCACGCCCTCCTGCCGCTCTCGCTCGCCACCGGCACCACCGCCGTCGGCCTGGCGACGCTGGCGGTGAGCGAACTGGTGCCGATCAAGATGTTCGGCATCTTCTCGGCGATCGGGGTGATGGTCAGCTTCCTCGTGATCATCACGCTCATGCCCTCGGTGCTCGAGCTCTTTCCCCCCAAGCTGCGGCTGGGCGCCGCAGCCGGCGCGGGGGAGGCCGACGCCTCCTGGCGGCCGATCGAGCACAGCCCGTGGTGGAAGGTGGGGCAGTGGATCACCCAGCACCACGCCTTCGCCGCCACCGCCTGCCTGCTCGTCATGGCGGGCGTGGGCTACGGCATGACGCGGGTGGAGAGCAGCGTGCAGTTGATGCGGCTCTTCTCCCCCAACGCCCGGATCCGCACCGACTACCAGTGGCTCGAGAAGCACCTCGGCCCGCTGGTGCCGATGGAAATCCTGGTGCGGATCGACGAGACCGAGTGCGACCTCGACTTCCGCGAGCGGATGGAGCTCGTGGAGCGGATCCAGCAGAAGATCGCCGGCCTCGAGGAGGTGGGCAGCTCGCTCTCCACGGTCACCTTCAGCCGCGGCCTCGACGTTCCCTCGGGAGGCGGCGTCTTCGCGCGAATCATCGGGCTCAACAAGGCCCGCCGCGAGGACACCCTCGCCCGGGCACTGGCCCGGCACCGCGACGAGTTCCTGGAGGGTGACTACCTCCGCGAGGCTGAGGTCGTGGAGCCGATCGGGCCGGTGCCGACGCCGCCGGAGCCGGGCCTGATCGAGGGCGTGGGCATGCAGCTGGGGCTGATCTCGGCCCCCGAGCCGCCGCCCGTTCCGACCCGCACCCGCCAGGAGGAGCTCTGGCGGATCAGCGCCCGCGTGAGCGCCGTGCAGGAGGTCGACTACGCCCTCTTCAAGGCCGACCTGCAGAAGGAGATCGCCCCGATTCTCGACGACCTCGAGGCGGACGGCGTGAAGGGCGTCGCGATCGACTACACGGGTCTGGTGCCCCTGGTCTACAAGGCCCAGCACTCGCTGCTCGACGGGCTGCAGATCGGCTTCATCTGGGACTTTTTGATCATCGTGGCGGTGATGATCCTGCTCTGCCGGGCCGCCTCGGCGGGGCTCGTGCTCCTCCTGCCGGCCGCCTTCCCCGCGGTCTGCGTGTTCGGCGGGATGGGCTGGGGCAACGCGCTGCTCAAGGGCTTCGGAACCGGCTCGCTCTTGATCGACATCGGCACCGTGATGGCGCCGAGCGTGGCGCTGGGCGTGACGGTCGACGACGTCGTGCACTTCATGCTCTGGTTCCGCCGCGGCATCTCCGACGGCCTCGACCGCCGGCAGGCCACGATGCTCGCCTACAAGGGCTGCGCCCGGGCGATGTACCAGAGCTGGGGCGTGATCGGGATCGGGCTGTCGGTGTTCTCGCTCTCTCCCTTCGGGCCGACGCAGCGCTTCGGCTACATGATGCTCTCGATGCTCACGATCGCGCTCGTGGGCAATCTCGTCTTCCTGCCGGCGTTGCTCTCGGGGCCGCTGGGGGGCGTGTTCGCCGCCAGCGTCCTGCGGAACGACGCCCGCAAGGCGAAGCGGGATGCGGGCCGCCGCGTGAAGACCGACCCGGGCAGCGACGCGTTGCCGGCGCCCCACATCGTTCCCGGCCAGGCGAAGCAGGTCGTGCATGCCTGATGGCCTGCCGGTGGCCACGGCGATCCTCAAGCCCCGCCGGGCCCGGCCCTTCTTCGGCCGGCATCCCTGGGTGCTCGACTCGGCCATTGACCGCGTCGAGGGCGAGCCCGGCGACGGCGACGTGGTCGATCTCCTGACGCACGACGGGAAGTTCGTGGCCCGAGGCCTCTGGAACTCCCAGAGCCGCCTGCGGGTGCGGCTCTACGCCTTCGACCCGGGCACGCCGCTCGACGCCGCGCTCTGGCGGGCCCGCCTGGAGCGGGCCGTGGCCCTGCGCCGGTCGCTCGGCCTCGACGACCGCGGCGGGGCCTGCCGCCTGGTGAACAGCGAGGGGGACGACCTCTCGGGGCTCGTCATCGACCGCTACGGCGAGTATCTGGCCGTGCAGGTGACGGCGCTGGCGATCGAGCCGCGGCTCGAGCCGATCTGCGACGTGCTCGAGTCGCTCGTGCGACCGCGGGGCATCCTCCTGCGGGGCGCCGAGCGCGGGCTCTCGAAGCTCGAGGGCCTGCACCTGCCCGACCGGCTGCTGCGGGGCACCGCGCCGGAAGGGCCGGTGTTCGTCGAGGAGCACGGCCTGCGGTTCGGCATCGACCTGGCCGAAGGGCAGAAGACCGGCTTCTACCTCGACCAACGCGACAACCGCCAGGCCGCGGCCCGCCATGCCCGGGGCCGCCGCGTGCTCGACATGTTCTGCTATTCCGGCGGCTTCGCCCTGGCCTGCGCCGTGACCGGCGGGGCGGCGAGCGTGCTGGCGGTCGACACGAGCCCCAAGGCGACGGCCCTCGTCGCGGCCAACGCGGCGCTCAACGGGGCGGCGAACGTCACCGTGGAGACAGCCGACGCCTTCGAGAAGCTCGACGCGCTCGCGGCCGCCGGCGAGACCTTCGGCATGGTCGTGCTCGACCCCCCCAAGTTCGCCCGCAGCCGGGCCACGCTCGACGACGCCCTGCGGGCCTACCACCGGATCAACCGCGTGGCCTGCGACCTGCTCGAGCCGGGCGGCCTGCTCGTCACCTGCTCCTGCTCGGGCTCGGTGAGCCGCGAGGATTTCCTCGAGATGCTCGCCGGCGTCGCCCAGCGGGCCGGCCGCACGCTGCAGCTGCTCGAGGTGCGCGCCGCCGCCGCCGACCATCCCGTGAGCGCGAGCTGCCTGGAGGGTGAATACCTCAAGTGCGTCATCGCCCGCGTGGCGTGAGGCACGTCACCGGTGGCCGCTTCCGCTCGTGCAGGCTCGGGCCCGCCCGTGCCAGCTCGCCGGACGCTCGCTCCGGACATCCTGTCCTTCGCTCGCTCGCTGCCAGCTGCGCTTCGGCATCCTGCCTGCGCTTGCTGCCAACGCCGCTCGCTGGGCACGGGCAGCCCCTCGCAGGCGGGTCTTCGGGAGTCCGGTCACTCCGTGACCGGATCACGCTGGGCGCTGCGTCTCTTCTGATCCGGTTCCGGCGGAACCGGACTCCTGGGGCCCTACGGCCGCACGGCCTCGATCAGGTGATACCCCTTCACGAGTTCCTGGGCGACGTCCTTCCACATCCGCGGCAGGTGCTCCAGGTACCACGAGGGCTGCTTGGTCACCACCAGGAGCGTGCCCCCCGGAGCCAGCGCCAGCCGGGCCGCCTCGACGAGCTTCTCGGCGATCGTGAAGTCGCCGTAGTAGGGAGGATTGGCGAGCGCCAGATCCCACGTGCCCCGGTCCGGCACCCGCCCCTCGGCCTCGAGCGCCACCGACACGTTCACGAGGCCGTTCAGCTCCGCCCCCAGCCGCGTGCACTCCACCGCCCGGGCGGCCGAGTCGAAGGCGTGCACGACCACGCTCGGGTCGCGGGCCGCGATGCCCAGGGCCACGCAGCCCGAGCCGCAGCCGATGTCGAGCACCTTCGTGTCGGCGGCCACGTCCACGGCGTTGAGCAGATGCCGCGCGCCGGGATCGATGCGGCGATGGGCGAACACGCCCGGCCGCGACACCGCCTCGAGGAGTCGCTCCCGGTCGCGGAACTTGAAGCGGCAGGAGAAGTCACGGATCTTGGCCGGCGGGCGGGTCTTCTCGACCACGTAGGCGATCGTGTCGCTCCCGTCTTCCGCCGGTCGCACGCGGACGGTCTCGCCCGTCGCCGCGAGCTGCCCGTGGAGCCAGGTGTCGCGGGCGTTGTCCACCGCCGCCACGAGCCGGCCGCCGATCGCCAGCCCGCCGAGCGCCTGCTGGAGGATGTCGCGGGAGAGTTCGGCCTCGCCGCCCTTGGAGAGCGGCACGACGGCGAGGTCGTAGGGGCCGGCGGGCAGGTCGGGCGTGCAGGCCGCCGAGAGGTTCTCCGGCGGCGCGGGCCCCCAACAGGCGGCCGCCGCCTGCTGCTGGAAGAGATCGAGAAACCAGCACGAGACCGCGGCCTCAGGGCGGCCGCGGGCGAGCGACTCCGCGGCCTGGCCCCGGCCGAGCGTGGTGCACACGATGCGGCTCCCCGGCAGCGTGGCGGCGACGGCCAGGGCGTGGGCTTCGGCGGGGCGAGCGGGCAGCGGCGGGGAGGAGGTGGGCATGCGGCAATGGTAACGGCGGGATTTCGCCGCGCCGAAACCGGGCCGCGACGCTGCTTGCGCGGGAGTGGCGGCGGGATTCATCCCGCCGAAACCGGCCCCGCTCACTCGGACTCGGGCGACTCGCTCGGCGGCGGGCCGGCGCCCCGGTCGCGGCCGCCGGGGCTCCCCGTCATCCGCTCCCGCATCGCTGCGGCGAACTTGCCCAGTTCGTCGCGATCGAGCTTCCCGTCGCCGTCGGCGTCGAACGCCATCGCCCGCTCGACGAACCGCTCGGGCGAAGGCCCCGGCCCCCGGCCACGCGGGCCGGCGCCGGGCCGCGGCGGACCGTCGGGACGCTCCCGGCGCGGCCCCTCGCCCTCGGGCCGGAAGCCCTCCCGCGGCCGGCGAACCTCCGGCCCGCCCTCGCGCGGCGGCCTGCCCTCCGGGCCGCGGTCGCCGAACCCGCCGCGGGGTGGCGGGGGCAGCGGCGGCCGAAACTCGTGGCGGTCGAGCCGGCCGTTGCCGTCCTCGTCGAGCGACTTGAGCGCCTCGCTCGCGGCCGCGAGTTCCCCTTCGTCGAGTTCGTGGTCGCCGTTGGCGTCGAGCGCGGCCCGGAGCCGGTCGGCCGGCCCGTGGGGCGGCGGGCCGTCGCGGGGGGGGCCCTCGGGCGGTTGGGCGAAGGTCGCGGCCAGGCTGAGCAGGGCTGCCGTCGGCACGACGGCGGCCAAGGACAAGGGGCGCAAGCGGCGATTCATGGCTGTTCTCCTCTCGGGGTCGCGGTGCCTGCCTCCCGGTTGAACGGCCGGGCCCCGGAAGAGTTGCGGCCGCTCAGGGCAGCGGTTCGAGCGTGAGCGGGTCGCGGAGGGGCAGGTGGGTCACCTTGCCCCCGAAGAAGTCCTGCATGCTCGCCCGCTTCTCCAGGTCGCCCGGGGCGATCTCGTCCCAGTCGCCCACCACGAGGATCGCCATCGTCGCGGGATCGAGGTGCTTCTGCGCCACCCGCTGGAGGTCGGCCGGCGTGACCGCCTCGACCCGCTCGCGGAAATCCTGCCAGAACCCGGCCGGCCGCTTCGTCCACTCGTCGTTGACGAACACCGCCAGCATCGCCGGCTTGCTCTCGAACCGGCGGGGCAGCGTCTCGATGAGCCCGCGGCGGGCGGTCTCCAGTTCTTCCTCCGGCACGGGCTCCGCGCGGAGCCGCTCGATCTCGTCCATCACGATCTTCGTGGCCAGCGCCACGGTGGCGTTCTTGCTCTCGAAGCCGGCCTTGAAGTCGCCGCCGTAGTCGACCCGCGGCTGGAACATCGACCGCACCGAGTAGGCCAGCCCCTCGTTGCTGCGGATCTTCTGCATCAGCCGGCTGGTGAAGCCGCCGCCGCCGAGCACCTCGTTGAGCACGAGCAGCGGGATCGCGTCGGGATCGTCCCGCTCGATCGATCGGCAGCCGACGAGCACCTTGCCCTGCGGGATCTCCTTCGGCACGTGGTAGAGGCCCGGGGCGAGCGTGGCCGAGGGCGGCGCCGGATCGGGGGCCACCTCGCCGCGATCCCAGCCGGCGAGCGCCTGCTCGAGCGCCGCGAGCATCGCCCGCTCCTCGAAGTCGCCCGACACCGCGATGATCGCGTTCCCGGGATGGAAGAGCCGCGCGTGCATCGCCTCGAGCCGCTCCCGCGTGATCGCGGCCAGCGTGTCCGCAGTGGGCTCGGCGGCCTCGAAGTGCTGGGGCCCGAAGGCCAGCCGCTTCCACTCGCGGGCCAGGATCCCGCCGGCGTCGTCGTTGCGCTGGGCGAGCTGGGCCAGGATCCGGGATTTCGAGGTCTCGAGCCGCCCGGCGTCGAAGCGGGGCGTGCGGAGCATGTCGAGCAACAACTTCAGGCTCTCGTCGAAGTTGCTCTTGAGGCAGTTCATGGTGGCCGTCGTGAAGGTGTCGCTCGCCGACACGCCCACCTCGGTCGCCAGGAAGTCGAGCGTCTCGTCGACCTCGGCCGGCGCGAGCGCGGCCGTGCCCCCCTCGCGGACGAGCCGCGCGGTGAGGGCCGCCAGGCCGGGCAGGTCGGCCGGGTCGAGCGAGGCGCCCCCCTTGAACGTGATCGTGAGGTTGACGAGCGGAAACTCGTGCGTTGGCGCGAGGTAGACGACGGTGCCGTCGGCCAGCACGTGGCGATGGTCGGCGGCCTTCGGCGGCACGTAGACGAGCGGCTCGAACTCGATCTCCTCCGGCCGGGCGGGCAGTGTCGCCGGAGGCTCGGCGGTCGCTCGAGTTGCAAGCAGCGACAGAGCCAGCACGGTGCCAAAGCAAGAAAGCAGGCCAGCCCAACTCGCGTGGCTCGGGCTTGCCCATGCCATCTCGCCGGACGCTCGCTCCGGCCATCGTGGCCTCCGCTCGCTCGATGCTGGCCTCGCTTCGCCATCCTGGCTGCGCTCGGCCATCAACGCCGCTCGACTGGCACGGGCAACCCCGAGCAGTCCATGGATCCCCCTTGGGGCCGCCCTCAGGTCTCTCACGGGTGGTGTTCTCACGATGAAAGTCCTTTCAGTCCTGCTGGCGGCGGTAGAGCGCCACGCTGCGGTTGGTGGCCTCGAAATACTTCCGGGCCACGCGGCGGATGTCGGCGGCCGAGACGGCCTCGTATTTGGCCGGCGATTCGTTGATCTCCCGCCAGTCGAGCAGGGCCTCGTTGAAGGCCAGCTGCACGAACAGCGACATGTTGCTCTCGAGCCGCCGGTAGTTGTCGGCCGCCACGCGGTTCTTCACCTTGCGGAGCTCCCGCTCGGGCACCTCGGCCTCCTGGAGCTTGGCGAGTTCCTCGTACCAGGCCTGCTCGAGCTGCTCGGGCGTCGCCTCGCCGCGGGCCTGCGCGGAGACGGCGAACAGGCCGGCGTACTTGCGGGTGTCGGAGGAAGCGGCGGCCGTGGCGGCGAGGCCGCGGCCCTCCACCAGGCCGGTGTAGAGCCGCCCCGTCCGCTCGTTGAGGATCTCCGCGAGCATGTCGAGGGCGTAGCTGTCGGCGTGGCCCGCCGGCACGGTGTGGTAGCGGATCTCGACGGCCGGCGGGAAGTCGCCCGTCGCGATCATCCGCTGCTCGGCGAGCTGATGCACCTCCAGCGTCACCACCGGCGGCGGCTCGCGCTCGCCCGGGGTGAGCCGCGAGAAGTACCGCCGGATCAGGGCCTTGGCCTCGGCCGGATCGAAGTCGCCCACCAGGATCCCGAACAGGTTGCCCGGCCGGTAGTAGACGTTCCAGTAGTCCTGGGCCTGCTCGAAGGTGTAGCTGTTCAAGTCGCTCGGCCAGCCGATCACCGGCCACGAGTAGCCGCTCGAGGCCCAGAACATCGCGTCGAACTGCTCCTCGAACTTGCCCGTCGGCGTGCTCTCGGTCCGCAGCCGCCGCTCCTCGTGGACGACGTCGCGCTCCGAGTAGAACTCGCGGAACACGCTGTCGTGGAGCCGATCGCTCTCCATCCAGGCCCAGAGCTCGAGCTTGTTGGAGGGGACGGTGATGAAGGAGCAGGTCAGATCTGAGCTCGTGAAGGCGTTCATGCCGGTGCCGCCCGCCCGCGTGTAGATCTGGTCGAATTCGTCCTTGACGATCGTGCCGGCCTCCTCGCCGGCGGCGCCGCGGCCCTGCTGGGCCCGCATCAGCTCGCCCAGCCTGGCCCGGAGCACCCGCAGCTCCTGCGTATCGTTGGCGGGATCCCAGGGGTCGTCGATCTCCCCCTTGAAGAAGCGGTCGTACTGCCGCGTCCAGACGAGCCGGTTGATCTCGTCGCGGACGGCCTTCTGCTCGGCCCGGTAGCGGGCGTCCTTCTCCGGGTCGCGGGTGCCGATCGTGTCGGTCCCCTTGAACATCATGTGCTCGAAGAAGTGGCTGATGCCGGTGATGCCCGGCCGCTCGTTGACGCTGCCGACGCGGGCCACCCAGCCGGCGGCCACGAGGTTGGGCTGGTCGGTGCGGGGCACGAGCAGAAACTGCATCCCGTTGGGCAGCGTGAGCTCCTCCACGGCCACCTGCTGGCCACGGGCCGGCGCGGCCACGGCGAGGCAGGCGATGACGAGCGTCGAGGCGACGAACGACGCGACACGAGCGGCTGGGCTGGCAGGCATGGCATCCACGTTGGCGGTGGCAGGGGCGTGGCGACTCCACGGCCGCCGCGGCCGTTATAGCGGGAGAGCGGCAAAAGTGTCCGACTCGCGGGCGGCGCCGCGGGGCGGTGTGCTGTCGGCGGCGGTGGCCGGATCGCCCGCGCCGGTGGAAGAATCGGGCCACGACCGGGAGCCGGCGGCCGGCGGCGGTGCGTGACCGGCCGCACCCGTCAGGCCTGCCCCAGGAGTCGCTCGCGATGGCATCGATCGACCGCGCGGATCCCGTGATCATGGGGCATCTGCTCGCGCAGCATCGCGAACTGCACGACCTGCTCGTGCACGCCCGGGCCGGATTCGACGACCCGGCCGACGGGGAGGCGGTCCGCGGTCGGCTCGCGACCCTGCGCGACCACCTGGCGCGGCATTTCGCGCAGGAGGAACAGGGGGGCTATCTCGAGGAGTCGCTCACGCGGATGCCGCGGCTCTCGCGGGCCGTCCGCGACGTGCTCGCCGAGCATCCGCGGCTGCTCGCGGAACTCGACGGGTTGCTCGAACGGCTGGCGGCGCGGGATATTGCCGCCGAAGCGTGGCGGCAGGCCGGTCGCGACTTCGAGGCCTTCGCCTCCCACCTCCTGGCCCACGAAAGGAACGAGAATGCGGTGGTGCAGGAGGGCTACAACGAGGATCTCGGCCTGGCCGACTGACCGGCCGCTCATGGTGATGGGCTTGGCCGGCGTCGCGGCGGTCGTGGCGGCCCTCGTCGGGACGGCGGCCGACGCTCCTCCGGCCGACCGCGTGGCGGCCTTCATGCGGGCCAAACTCTCCCACGCCGAACATGTGCTCGAAGGGCTGGCGGTCGAGAACTACGACCTGATCGAGCGGGCCGCCCAGGAACTGTCACTCGCCAGCCTCGACTCCAACTGGCAGGTCCTGCAGACGGAGGACTACGTGCGGCAAAGCGCCGAGTTCCGCCGCTCGTGCGACGCGCTCAAGAAGGCCGCGCAGGAGAAGAACCTCGACGGCGCGGCCCTCGCCTGGGTGGATGTCACGCTCAAGTGCGTGCAGTGCCACAAGTACGTCCGTGACGCCGAGTGATGCGCGGGTGTCGGTCGTCCGGTCACGGCTCAGGAGTCCGGTCACTCCGTGACCGGATCAGGTGAGATGCGGCGTCGATGGTGACCTGGTTTCGGCTCGGGAGTCCAGTCACTCCGTGACCGGATCACGCTCGACGCGGCATAGGGCAACGCGGATTCGGGGCCTGCGGTGATCCTCTCCGCGCCTCCGGCGATCGCTCCGACCGGCCCGCGGACAATGGTGCGCCTCACGCTGGCCGCGTATCGCCTGCGGCTTGTCGAGTCTCACCGACCGACCCCGCCGAAAGCATCGTGGCGTGTTGGTCACGCTCAGGAGTCCGGTCACTCCGTGACCGGATCAGGTGAGATAAGGCGTCGTTGGTGACCCGGTTTCGGCTCAGGAGTCCGGTCACTCCGTGGCCGGGTCAGGTGAGATGCGGCGTCGATGGTGACCCGGTTTCGGCGAAACCGGGCTCCTGGGGCGAAACCGGGCTCCTGGGGTCACGCCCGCTCCAGGGCCGCCGGGTCGAAGGCCCGCGGCGTGAACGTCGTGTCGAGGGTCTTCACCCGAGCGATGCGGTCGAGGTCGATCAGCACCGGCTGGTCGGACGGTGCGCCAGCGGTGCCTGGCGCGGCCGCCTCCCAGGCGGCCAGCCGGATCCGCGGCAGGTCGATGACCAGCATCGCGGGCTGCAGCCTGCGGCGGGCCGGCGCCGCATCATCCGCGGCCGGCTCCTCGATCTCGATCTCACGGCTCTCGCTGATCGCGCTGCTCAAGGCCGACAGCAGCCGCGGCCGCGAGGCGTAGCGGCTGGCCTCGGGAACGGCGACGCGGAACACGTCGCGGGCCGTCGCCGCGCGGTCCAGGAAGTCGGCCGCCAGGTTTCGCTCGAGCTTCGACCGCAGGCTCTCGATCCCGGTCCAGAGCACCGTGCCCTCGAAGGCCCGCAGGAGCTCCCGGGCGACGGTGAGGGCGGCGAGCTCGAGGATCGTGAGCGGCTCGGCGGGGATCTTGCGGTTGGCGAGGGCCGTGGCGTCGAGCCGCCAGCCGTAGCGGCGGTCTCCCTGGAGAGGGGCGTGGTCGACCGGATAGCCGCAGGTGATCAGAAACTCGCAGTCGCGGTGCAGCGTGCGCGGCGAGAGGCGGGAAAGGCCGAGGCGTTCCTTGATCGCCGAGATCAGGGCCTGGTCGTCGAGGGGGCCACGGGCGGTCGAGAGGATGTCAAGGAGCGTGGTAATCCGGAGAAACTGCTCGTAACGAGCAAGGTTCTTCATAAGGCGCGCATCCAGGGCCGATCCGCTCGCCCTGCCCCAATGGCACAGTCGCGGCGGAGGCCGCGGAGCCACAGCAGGCTGGTCGAGACGGTTTAGCCGTACCATCGACCAGGCGAGCACGACGCCCGGGTATGGTTGCACAAACCTCGGCACGGTTGGACGCAAAATCCCCCCTCGTGAAGGGAATCGCTTGGGGGCGACGGTGCCGGCGCGCCGCCAGATCGCTTCACGCCGCCTTGCGGGCCGCATAGGAGCGCGTACCAAGCACGGCCTGACCGGCTTCGGCCGCGGCGACCACCGAGTCGAGCAGCGTGCAGAGCTGCCCGGCCGTCAGGCCGCCATCCTCCATCGGCATCTCGGCGACCAGCCGGAACGCCCGGCCTGGCGCGTCAAGTTCCACGCGGGCGAAGGGGACTTCGCCAAGCCCGCGGCAGAGGGCCAGGCAGGTTGCCGCCGCGCTGCGGCCGGCTGCGAACGCCCGGTCCAGGGTCACACGGCACCGGCGGCCCCGATCGGCGACTTCGACCCGCAGGATCGCCAGCCGCTCCGCGCGTGGGTTGACGTAACCCGTCGTCACGAACACGACACGGATCGAATCCTCCTCGCGATCGACATGATGCCGGATGCCGGATGCTGCGAGCAGGGACGAAAGGTGACGTGTCGTTACAAGCATGACGCACTCCTTGCATGGCGCGCCGCCGTGGGCGCGCAGGCTCGATGGGCGATGGCATCCTTGCCCTCGCGCGGGTAGGTGCCGTGCTCGCCCAAGGGGGAGTCGGCTACCCAGAAAGTAGTACGCTCGGCGTCGTGGAACCTTGCGCGCGGACCAAGTTTTCACAGTGCGAGTTGTTGAAACGTGATGACCAAGGGTGCGGCTCTGCTGCGTAAGATTCGCCTGGAAACGATCGGGGAGCGGGCGCCGCCATCGATCGCAAGACGCACGAGGCGCGAAGGCAGACGCATGTCAGCAGGGAGGGCGACATGGCTGCGATTCAAGGGCGGCACGAGGCCGCGGGATTGACGCTGGCGCGGGGTGGCGTCGCCGCCTGCCAGTCGGTGGCGATGCTCGTGCTCCGCTGGCAGGAGACCGGCAGCGACCAAACGCTCGAGACGTTGCTCGGCATCGTGGTGCCGGAGTTGCTCCGGGTGATCGGCGAGACGCTCCGACAGCGCGGCATCCGGGATCCGGCGGCT
>JBJTAA010000023.1:0-6031 GCA_046090525.1 Planctomycetota bacterium | reverse complement strand
TACTTCTTCTCGGTGCGGTTGCCGGATTCGTCAGTGATCGCGATCCGCACGGCCAACTGGTCGACCTTCTCGCCGGCCCACCAGATCGCCTCGCCCACCATGTGGGCGGGCCGCTCACGGGCGAGCACGGCGTCGGCGGCCACGCTCTTCCAGCCCCGGTCTTCCGGCCCTCGATACTCGAGCACGAGCGTGTCAAGCCGCAGCGAGTCGTCGGCGGCGGCATAGCGGCAGATGATTTCGCCGTCGGGCCCCTTCCAGAGCCGTGCGGCCAGCCGCGGGCCGGCCGCATCGACGAGCACGCGGATGTCGGGCCCCTCGCCGCCGCGGGAGCGGCCCTTGCGATCGACGGCCCGCAGCCGGAACCAGTACTCGCCGTCGACGTCGGCGGTGTAGGTGAACGAACCCGCCGTCGGCGAGGTCTCGCCGGCGGCCGCCCAGGTCGCGCCCAGATCCTTCGACACGTTGAGGATCACCCGCTCTGCCGTCGCGTCCTTGTCGGGATCCTGCGACGCGGGCAGCCGGAACGGGATCGCGAAGGTGCGGTGATTCGTGCGGACCAGCCGCGGGAGCCCGGCCGCCTCGGGTTCCTCGGCATGTGCCTGCGGCAGCGCCGCCCAAGCGACCAGGGCTGGCGCGACCAACGCCGCGGCGATCCGGGGCGCGGCCAACTGAGCCGCGGTTATCTGAGCCGCGGTTACCTGAGCCGTGGGAGACTGGACCGCGGCCAGCCGGGTCAGGCCGATGCATGCCGCGAACGCGAGTTGGACCGCGAGCGGTGGTCGCCCTTGAGGGCGACGCTCCGAGACCTCGGCGGGGGGTGCCTGCCATCCCATGTCGGCTTTGATCGGCGCGACGGCCCCGGAAAAGTCACTCATTTTCGTCACGACCGGAAAACTCGGGCCCGGCGCGGCTCCCGACCGGGCAGCCTGCCACCGGGCCCGACACCCTCCCGGAAACCGACACAAAGTGCGAAATCTGGGGGAGATTTTCGCTGGACCCGCCGGCCCGTCCGCTGCCATACTCCGGGCGGCAGTCGGGCCGATGCGGGCGGACGGATCCCGTGCGGGACGACGCTGGTATGTCGAGCTGCGGTATCGGGCGGCGCCGGGATGGATGGAGCGGCCTGGGCCGCCGAACCGGGATGGGCAGATGGGCTTCTCTCCGTCACTCGCGGGCACGATCCTGCTCTTCGTCGCAGCCGTCGGGGCCGGGATCGCTGCCATCGTCGCGGCCCGCCGTTGGCTGCGGCCGTCGTCCTCCGGGGAGGCTGCCGGTCAGTCGGGTCGGTCTGGTCTCACAGGGATCGCAGGGCTCGCCGGTCATGGCGACTGGGAAAGCACCATCGCCGCCTACAAAAATCTCCGGGATGAGGGTGTGCTCAGCGAGGAAGAATTCCGAAAAATAAGAACGCTCGTCGAGCCGCTACCGCGGAACGGCATGCCCGAACTCCGCGCGCGGCACCGGCCGCCGACGGATCCCGCAGGGCCAGCACACGCGAGGGAATGAACTGATGCCGACCGGAAAAGACTCGGGGGGGCTGGGACGCCGCGGTGCCGGCGGGACGACCAAGAAGAACGCCTTCTGCTCGTTCTGCCGGAAGAGTTATCGCGACGTGGGCCCGCTCGTGGAAGGTCCGGGCGACGTCTACATCTGCGGCGAGTGCATCGAGCTCTGCCAGTCGATCCTCGAGCAGGAGAAGCGGCGGCGGGGCACGAGCAAGCAGCTGTTCACCTCGATCCCCTCGCCGCGGGAGATCGTGTCGCACCTCGACCAGTACGTCATCGGCCAGCAGCACGCCAAGCGGGTGCTGGCGGTGGCGGTGCACAGCCACTACAAGCGGCTCAACCTGGGCCGCGACGGCAGCGACGTGGAGGTGGACAAGTCGAACATCCTCCTGCTCGGCCCGACCGGCTGCGGCAAGACGCTCTTGGCCCGCACGCTGGCCCGGATCCTCGACGTGCCCTTCGCGATCGGTGACGCCACCACGCTCACCGAGGCGGGCTACGTGGGCGAGGACGTGGAGAACCTGCTGCTGAAGCTCCTCAACGCCGCCGACTACGACATCGAGGCCGCCCAGCGGGGCGTGCTCTACATCGACGAGATCGACAAGATCGGCAAGACGAGCCAGAACGTCTCGATCACGCGCGACGTCTCCGGCGAGGGCGTGCAGCAGGCGCTCCTCAAGATGCTCGAGGGCACCGTGGCCAACGTGCCGCCGCAGGGAGGCCGCAAGCATCCCGAGCAGCAGTACATCCAGCTCGACACCTCCAACATCCTGTTCATCTGCGGTGGGACGTTCGTGGGCATCGACAAGATCATCGCCAAGCGGCTCGGCAAGCGGACGATCGGCTTCGGCCAGCCGACGAGCCACCGGGGCGACGCCGACCTGGCCGAGCTCCTGCCGCAGGTCGATTCCGACGACATCCTCGAGTTCGGCCTGATTCCCGAACTCGTCGGCCGGCTGCCGGTGATCTCCTCGCTCCAGCCGCTCGACGAGCAGGCGCTCGTGAACGTCCTGACCGAGCCGAAGAACGCGCTCGTGAAGCAGTATCAGAAGATGTTCGAGCTGGAGAACTGCACGCTCGAGTTCACGCCGGAAGCCCTGCGGGCGATCGCCCGCAAGGCGATGAAGAAGGAGACGGGGGCCCGCGGCCTGCGGAGCATCATGGAAGACACGATGCTCGACATCATGTTCGACCTGCCGGACCACCAGGGCTCGACCTACGTGATCAACGAGCGGAACGTGGAGGGCGCGGAGCCGGTGCTGCCGATCCGCGAGGCCCGCACAAAGAGCGCCTGAGACACGGGCTGCGGGGCCATCCCTGGCGGCTGCAGCCGTGGCGGCTCTGACGTGGCGACGGGATTTCAGCCCGTCGAAGGCGGCCGGGGTGGGGCGCGGATTCCGCGGGCAAGATGCCCGCGGCTACTGTCGCAACGCTGAACCCGCGAGGGGTTGCGCGTGCCCTCGAGCGGGCTGTGGGAGCAAGCGCAGCCAGGATGGCGGAGCGCAGCGGACACGCAGCGAGCCGAGGCCTGGAGGGCCGAGGCGAGCGTCCGGCGAGAGGGCACGGGCAGCCCCGAGCCCGCGTGCTAGGGCTGGCGGGCGCCGATGCGGGCGGGCGGTTCGCCGAGCAGCCGCTCGAGCGCGGCGCCGAGTTTCTTGCCACGGGCATCGAGCGTGACCACGTTGCCGTCGCGGCCGATGAGCACCACCGTCGGGATGCCGGTGATGCCGTAGTAGGTCGCCAGCGGATGCCGCCAGCCGGGGCCGCTCGGCTCCTCGTAGAGGATCGGCCAGGGGATCTCCTTGGCCTGCACGAACTGTTCGAGCGCGTCGCGGTCCTCGTCGAGGCTCACGCCGACCACCTCGAAGCCCTTGTCATGCCAGCGCTCGTACTCCTTGCGGAGGTTGCCGATCTCGGCCACGCAGGGGCCGCACCAGGTGGCCCAGAAGTCGACGAGCACGACCTTGCCGGCCAGCGTGCTCTGGTCGAAGGGCTCGCCCGAGAGGAGCGTGCCGGTGATCTGCATCGGATGGCCGGGGAGCGACAGGCGACGGGCGGTCCCCCCGACGTCGGCGGCCAGCTCGCGGATGGCCGGATTGCCGCTGCGCTCGAGCAGCGGCAGGAAGGCCTCGAAGGCCGCGACCGCAGCCGGCTCCCCGGCGGGCATGTCGGCGAGCTTGGTCGCCAGGGCGGTGGCCGTCCTGGCGAGGCCGATGTCGTCCGGCGAGGCCTTCAGGAGCAGGGCGATCCGGGCGACGAGCGGCGCGGCGTCCGCGGGGCGGCCCGCGGCGAGGACCGCGTCGACCTCGGCGGCCATGGCCGCCTCGCGAACCCGGGCCGCGAGGGCCTCGTCGGCGACGTCGCCGAGCGACGCGGCGAAGGCGACCAGCGCGTCGCCCGCCCGCGGCTCGCCGAGTTCCCGGAGCGTCTGCAGGGCGTCGAGCTTGAGGGCGACGGCCCGCGAATGGAGGGCATCGTCGGGGCGGGTCTGGGCGATGATCCTGCCGGCCGCCTCGGCCGTGGCCGCGGCCGCCTTGCGCAGGTAGTAGCGGAGGCGGCCACGCGACTTCGGCATGGCGGCGGGATCGGCCAGCGCCTCGATGTAGGCGAGCAGTTCGGCGGGGGTGCCGTCCGGCACGGGGGGAACGACGGAGGAAGCCGGCGTGGCCCGGCCGGCCGGCGGCGTCTCGACGTCGTCAGTGGTGGCCTCCGCGGCCCACGTTGACGGCCCCACGAGAGCCGCCACCAGCACGGCAGGAAGCACGAAGGCGGTCGCACCACGCGGCCTCGTCGAGGGACGCCCCACGCAGTTCCTGCGGTGGGCGGCGGTCGCGATCGGGGTTGGTGGCGAGTCGGGGCGGGGTGGGGCGGGGCGGGCGGGCATGGACGATCTCGCGGCGGGGCGACGAACCAGATGCGCCGGAGACTACCCGCCCTCCTGATGGGCGGGCAATGCCGACCGGGGCCGCGATCTTCAGGACGGCTCTGACGTCGCTGTCAGCGCCGGCAGGCGGATGGTGATCGCCGTGCCCTTGCCGGGTGCGCTTTCGACCCGGATCCGCCCGCGGTGCGTCTCCACGATCTCGCGCACCGTGGAGAGCCCCAAGCCGCTGCCCCCCTTGCCGGTCTCGTCGGGGCCGGCCTTCGTCGAGAAGTGCGGCTCGAAGATCCGCCGCAACACCTCCGGCGGCATGCCGCAGCCGGTGTCGCGGACCATGAGATCCACGAAGCCCGCCGTCGGCTCGTGCGCGAGGCGGAGGATGAGCCGGCCGCCGTTGGGCATCGCCTGGCGGGCGTTGACGAGCAGGTTCAAGAGCACCTGCTGGAGCTGCCCGGGATTGGCCGACACGCGGGGCACGACCGAGAACTCCCGCTCCACCTGCACGCGATACTTCATCATCTCCCGCTCGAGCAGGACGAGCACGTCTTCCGCCACCGACTGCAGGTCCACCGGCTCGAAGCGGGCCGAACGGTTGCGGGCCATCGAGAGCACGCTGGCCGTGATCTTGGCGGCCCGCGTGCCGGCGGAGAGGATCCGCTCGAGGGCCTTGTCGCGGGTGGCCTGGTCGCGGTGTCGCAGGCCCAGGCGGGCGTAGTTGAGGATCGTCGTCAGCGCGTTGTTGAACTCGTGGGTGGTCGTGCCGAGGAGTTCTCCCAGGCTGGCCTGCTTGCGGGCCTCGAGGAGATCGGCCCGCAGGGCCGCGATCTCGGCCGCGTGGGCGGCGCGGGCGGCGGCGAGATCGCGCTCCAGGGCCGCGACCGCCGGGCCGGCGCCCGCCGGCCGAGTGGGCCGGGGGTCGTCATGCCGGATGACCCGGTCGCGCGGCGGGGCCTCGGCGGGCCGTGCTTGGTTGTGGCTCATCGACGGCCTGCTCGCCGGGCGGCGGAGTGAGGTTCGTCCGGTGTCCGCGGCGCCCGTGCCGGGGCCCGGCACGGAGCCCCTCTCCCTGCCGAAACGTCCGAACCGCCGCCTGCGTCGGGACATGCGTCCCCGAATCGCGTATCGTCGCCCCCGTTGGGGCCGCTGTAGAATGCGGGGGACGAGCCTTTTCCGTTGCTCGACCGTTCAAGTTGCAGGGATCGTCAGCCGCATCCCTGTGCAACCCGACGCCCCCACTTCAGGCCCCGTATGCCGCACCGCTTGCCAGCCTTGCCTCGCCGAGCCTCCGGCATGACGCTCGTGGAGCTGCTGGTGGTGATCGCGATCATCGCCCTGATGATCGGGCTCTTGCTGCCGAGCGTGCAGTCGGCCCGGGAGGCGGCCCGCCGGACCTCCTGCAAGTCGAACCTCAAGCAGGTCGGGATCGCGATGCAGCTGTTTCTCGACAAGAAGACGCGGGGGCGATTCCCCGACGCGGCCGTCATTCCGAGCCAGGAGCTCGAGTTCTTCACCTCCGAGCGGCCCATCAAGCCGAGCATCGTGTCGGTGCTCGGCTCCTTCATGGAGAACAATCGCGAGGGCTTCCGCTGCCCGTCCGACATCGCCTACTTCGTGCGGCCCCCGGCCGAGGTCGCGGCGCTCGAAG
>JBJTAA010000022.1:0-16415 GCA_046090525.1 Planctomycetota bacterium | reverse complement strand
CTCTACCTGCTCCTGGCCTGGCTCCTGGCGGCGGGCTACCTCTGGCTCGCGCTTGCCAACCCGCGGACGCCGGTGGGGCTGTTTCTCCTGCCGATCGTGCTGGCGCTGGTGGGCGTGGCGACCTTCGCCCCCGACACCCCGTCGCCGCTGTTGCACGATTCCACCTCGCGGTTCTGGGGCTGGTTCCACGCGATCCTGCATCTTGTCTGGACGGTGGCCGTCGTGCTGGCGGCGATGGCCGGGCTGATGTGGCTGATCCAGGCCGGCCGTCTGGCCCGCAAGGAGCCGCCGCTCCGCGGCTTCCGGATGCCGAGCCTCGAGCGGCTGGCGGTGCTCATGCACCGGGCGCTGGCCGTGGCCGCCTGGGCCGCCGCCGCGGCGTTCGTCTCGGGCATCATCCTGAACGCCATCCAGCATCGCCTCGGCCCCGGCGCGGCCGTGCCCTGGACCGACTCGGTGATCGTGCGGATGGCCCTGATGGTGGCCTGGCTCGTGGCCGCCGACGGCGTGGCGTTGGCGCTGCGACGGCGGCCGGGGGGCGATCGCGTCGCCGCGTGGCTCGCGATCGCGAGCCTGGCGGTGCTCGCCGGCTGGATCGCCTGGGGGCTCACGATCCCGTCGCGGCACGGCGGCGAGCCCGTCGGCGTCGCCGTCAAGGAGGCAGCGTGAGCACGGCTGCCGCCACGCATGCGACGACGCTCTCGCTCGTGGGATGCACGCATCGCACGGTGCCCCTCGAGTTGCGGGAGCGGCTGGCCTTCTCGGCCGAGCAGGCCGCCGCCGCGCTGGCCGCCTTCCGCGAGCGGTTCCCGGGCCGCGAGGCCGTGCTGCTCTCCACCTGCAACCGGGTGGAACTCTACGCCGCCGGCGAACTCGAGGCGGTCGTGCCGCCCGCGGCGGAGCTCGTCGCCTTCCTGGCCGAGCGCCGCGGGCTCGATCCGGCCCGTCTCGAGCCGGTCATCTCCCGCGAGCGCGACGAGGCGGTGGTGCGGCACCTGTTCGGCGTGGCGGCCGGGCTCGACAGCATGGTGCTCGGGGAGCCGCAGATCCTGGGGCAGGTCAAGCAGGCCTGGGCGCTGGCGCAGGAGGCGGGCACGACGGGGCCGTTGACGGCCGGGATGTTTCAGGCGGCCCTGCGGGCGGCCAAGCGGGTGGCCACCGAGACGGGCGTCGGCCGCGAGCGGACGAGCATCCCGAGCGTGGCCGTCGCCGACTTCGCGGCGGCGGTGTTCGAGCGGTTCGAGGACAAGCGGGTGCTCCTCCTGGGCGCCGGCAAGATGGCGGGCGAGACGCTCCGCTACCTCCGCGAGGCGGGCGTGCGGGACGTGACCGTCGTCAACCGCACCGCCAGCCGGGCTGTCGAACTGGCCGCCCGGCTCGGAGCGCGGCCCGGCGGCTTCGCCGAACTCGCGGCGGAACTCGCCGCGGCCGACCTCGTCGTCAGCACGACCGGCGCCGACGAGCCGGTGGTGTCGCTCGCGATGTACGACCGGATCGAACGAGCGCGGGAGGGGCGGCCGCTGGTGGTGCTCGACCTGGCGGTGCCCCGCGACTTCGACCCGCGGATCGGCGATCGCCCCGGTGTCTGGCTCTACTCGGTCGACGATCTGGCGGCGGCCTGCGACGCCAACCGCAAGAGCCGGCAGCGCGAGATGCCGGCGGCGCTGGCGATCGTCGAGGAGGAGGCCCTCCGCTTCATGGCCGACATGCACCATCGCACGACGGCACCGGTGATCGAGCAGCTGCGGGCCGGCTGGAGCGAGACGGGCGAGGCCGAGCTCGAGCGGCTCTTCCGCCGCCTGCCCGACCTCGGCGAGACCGAGCGGGCCGAGATCCGCCAGGCCTTCGAGCGGTACGCGGCCAAGCTCTTGCACCCGCCGCTGGCCTCGCTGCGGAGCGAGAGCCGCTCCGGGCCACCCCACGGGCTGGTCGACGCCCTGCGCCGGCTCTTCCAGCTGGGCGAATGAGCGGCTCTAGCGGCCGTCGCGGCGGGCCTGCTTCCGCTTGCCGGCCGCGAGCGTGTGGCCGCGACGGCGGGTGGAGAGGCCGTCGAGCTTGATGCGGGCCGCCGTGGCCGACGCCTTCGCCGACCGCTGCTTCCGCCGGTCATAGCCCACCGCTCCGCCGGTGGCGGCGACCGCCTTGAGCGCGCCGGCCTGCCGGGCCTTCTTGGACTTGGCCGGCTTCGACGCGACCGGCTTGGCCGGCCCGTTGCCCGGCCGGGCCGCCGCGCGGGGCTCGGCTTGGGCCGGCGCCGCTGGTGCGGCCAGCTCGCTCAAGCGGGCCTCGATCCGCCGCACCGCGGCCGCGAAGAGCTCGGCCTTGTCCAAGGATCGCGAGTTGACCTGCTCGCCCGCGCGGCCGATCCGCTTGGAGGCCTTCATCTGCCGGTTGAAGAGATCGCGCCACTTGTCGCGGAGCGTCCGGGCCCTGGCCATGGTCGCCTGCAACTGCTTTTGGGTCGCCTCGGCGAGCGACCGGCCGAGCGAGCCATCGAGCAGTTTGCGTTCCGCGGCGGTCAGCCACGATTCGGCGCGAGTGTTCGAGCGCGAGGCCGCGGCGCTCGCTCGCTGGCTGGGGCGGGTTGACTTGGCCATGGATCGGATTCCTGGTAACGCGAGGTAAGAAATCGCCGGGGTTCCTTCCGCGGCGGGCGGCCACGTGGCGACCGTGTCGCTCGGAGGCGAACTACCGCGATCATCGTCACATGAAACGCGGGCGATGCAAGCCAGACCGGTGACGCCCGGCAGCGGGTGGCGAGCGGCCGGCCGGACAGATCCCCTCGGCGGCAGGGACATGTTTCGGGGCGGGTTGCCATGCCGGGATCCGATTTTTAAGGTGGTGTCTGTCGGCTCGACGTGCTGGCGGGCCGGTGACCATCTGACAGCATCCCGCGGCGAGTTCCTCCGATGGCTCGTGTGTTCCGCATCCTCGGCTGCCTGGCCGTCGTCCCGGCGTCCTGCCTCCTCGCCGGCTGCTCGCGGCTGCCGGACGCCACCTACACCCTGCGGTCAGCCGCCGACAAGCTGGAGCTGCCCGAGAAGCAGGCCCGGCAGATCGCGGCCTATCTCACGATGTTCTATGGGACGCCGGCCAATCCCCGCATGGCCGGCGTCGACGAGGCTGCGGTCGAGCGGGCGGCCGAGGCTTTTGCAGCCGCCGCCGAGGCCCGCGAGGCCGATGACCCGGCCCCGGCGGCCGGCGGGCGGCAGGCCGGCGAGGATGTCGTGCCGGGG
Organism: Planctomycetota bacterium; assembly: GCA_046090525.1. Lineage (GTDB taxonomy): Bacteria > Planctomycetota > Planctomycetia > Pirellulales > UBA1268 > QWPN01. The sequence continues at coordinate 13,179 of JBJTAA010000022.1, read as the reverse complement.
GCGTACCGGATCGCCGGCGCTGAACAGCCGGGCTTCGACCGGCTGCGGCTCCAACTCGGCAGGCAGGTCTACACCAACCAGTGTGCCGGCTGCCACGGCACCACCGGCGATGGCCAGGGGCCGGCTGGCGCCCATCTCAACCCGCCGCCTCGCGACTATCGCAACGGCGTCTTCAAGTTCACCTCCACGCCGCGGGGTTCGAAGCCGCGCCGCGAGGACCTGCGGCGGATCCTGAAGTACGGCGCGAAGGGGACGAGCATGCCCGCCTTCCGGTTCCTGCCGGAGGAGGAGACCGAGGCCGTGATCGACTACGTGCAGGCGCTCGCCTCGCGTGGAGAACTCGAGCTCGCCCTCCTGCGGGAGGCCGAGACGGAACTCGACGAGGAGGACGATTTCGATCCGGAGGTGGTCGCCGAGTACGTGACCGACATTGCCGAGTCGTGGCGGCGGGCCGAGGACGAGCTCGTGCGGCCGATCACGGTCAATCCGCCGCGGACCGACGAGACGGTCAAGGCGGGCGCCGTGGCGTTCGCCGAGTTCGCCTGCGTGAAGTGCCACGGCCCCGACGCCCGCGGCAGCAAGTCAGCCGACGTGGGGCAGGACATCTGGGGGCGCACGGCCTACCCTGCCAACCTCGCGATGGGCATGCTGCACGGCGGCCGCCGCCCGGTCGACATCTACCGCCGCATCTATTCCGGGATCAACGGCACGCCGATGCCGTCGTCGAAGGATCCCAACACCGCCATCGGCGAGACGCCTGAACAGCGGAGCGACCGGATCTGGCACATCGTCCACTTCGTCACGGCCGTGATCGAGGGCAACCGCGTGCCGCCCGACTGCCAGGAGGCGATCTACGACGTGCTCCAGAAGCAGGCCGCGCCGGCGGCGCCGGCCGCCGACGAGGATGCCGAGCAGCAGAAGGCGGCCGGGCTGGCGGCTCCTGCCGCGGGCGCGCTGGCCGCCGCGGAGGCCTTGCCATGACCGCCGAGTCGCTCGCCGAACGTGAAGACCGCCTGGCCCGGCTCCGGGCCGAGGCCGCCCGGCTCGAGGCGGAGCTCGACGCCGAGCGGTTCGGCAAGGCTGCCGGCGAGTGGGCCCGCCGCGGCTACTACCTCACCTACTATGCCACCGCCGGCTTCTTCCTGGGGATGGTGGGGGCGCTCGCGAGTCTGGTCTTCAACATCGCCGGGGCGACCATCGCCGGGAAGGATCCGCTCCAGCTGATCCGCGTCTACCTGACCTTCGGGCTGGGCGAGAAGGCGCTCGACCCGGCCTTCGACAACGGGCTGGCGCTGGCCATGGGCTGCGTGCTCTACATCGCCACGGGGATGCTCCTGGGGATCATCTTCCAGGTGGTGCTCTCGCGCTACGCGGCCCGGGCCGGGCTCGCCGGCCGGTTGGCCTGGGCGACGGCGCTCGCCGTGGCCGTGTGGCTCGTCAACTTCTACGGCCTCATCTCCTGGCTGCAGCCGCTGCTCTTCGGCGGCAACTGGATCGTCGACAACCGCGAGCTGCCGTGGTGGGTGGCTCTGGCGACCCATCTCGTGTTCGGCTGGACGATGGCCGTGATCTACCCCTGGGGCGAGTTTCGCCCGTACCGCCTGCAGACGGAGAACGCATGAGCCAGGCTGCCGCCGCCCCCGTCGCCGCCGCCCCCTCCCACGACGAACTCGTGGACGAGAAGATCGTGCTCGCCCACTTCGTGGCGAGCCTCGTGTTCCTCACCGTCTCGATGCTCGCCGGCATCCTGATGGCCCTGCAGCTGGTGCACTGGAATCCGCTCAAGGGCCTCGAGCTCTTCTCCCCCGGCCGCTGGCGGATGATCCACACCAACGCCGTGGCTTACGGCTTCCTGGCCAACGCCTTCCTGGGGGCGATCAACTGGGCGATTCCCCGGCTCACGTTCCACCCGGTGGCCAGCCGGGCGCTCAACTGGTTCATCTTCTGGGCCTGGCAAGTGATCGTGGGGGCGACCGCGGCGGGGATCATCGTGGGGCCGTCGCTCCAGGATCAGGCCTGGGTGATGGATCTGGCCCGGCAGTGGCGGCTGCCGATGAGCCTCGGCGCCCAGGGCCTGGAGTGGGGCGAGACGCCCTTCTGGATCGATCCCGTCGCGCTTCTGGGCCTGGCGCTCGTGGCCGTCAACTTCACCGTGCCGATCGCCAAGAGCAGGGGGCCGATGTACGTGTCGCTCTGGTACTTCATGGCCGCGTTCGTCTGGACCTTCCTGACCTACGCGATGGGCAACCTGCTGCCGGAATACACCGTCGGCGGCACGAGCGCGGGCGCGATCGGGGGCCTGTTCATCCACGACCTGGTGGGCCTGTTCGTGACGCCTCTGGGCTGGGGCCTGATGTACTACTTCGTGCCGATCCTGCTCAAGAAGCCGATCTGGAGCCACGGCCTGTCGCTGGTCGGCTTCTGGGGCCTGGCCTTCTTCTATCCCCTACAGGGCATCCACCACTTCCTCTACACGCCGATCCCGATGTTCCTGCAGTACGGCGCCGTGATCTCGACGATCGCGGTGGAACTCGTGGTGGCGACGGTGGTGATCAACTTCTTCGGCACGCTCGCCGGCCGCAGCTCGGCGGTCGTGACGAACCTGCCCATCCGCTACTTCTACACGGGCATGGTCTTCTACTTCATCACCTGCTTCCAGTGCGCCCTGCAGGTGACGCTCACCTTCCAGAAGCTGATCCACTTCACCGACTGGGTGGTCGGCCACGCCCATCTCGTGATGTTCGGCGTGTTCAGCCTCTGGCTGTTCGGCATCATGACCGACCTGTTCCCGCGGCTCCTGGGCCGGCCCTGGTGGAGCCACCAGCTCTGCGTCTGGCACTACTGGCTCTCGGCCGGCGGGCTGTTCGTGATGTTCATCGACCTGACGCTGGCCGGTATGTTCCAGGGCTACTACTGGGCGTCGCTGCAGCCCTGGGACGTCTCCACCGAGGGCTCGCAGCCCTTCTGGATCACCCGCGTGTTCGCGGGCCTGACGATGTTCGCGGGGCTGCTCTGCTTCCTTTACAACCTGTGGATGACCTGGCGGGGGGCCGAGGCGGGCGCGCCTGCGGGCTGGACCGCGTCCACCGCCCAGCCAGCGACCTAGGAGCCGGGAATGTTCGAGAGCAAATCGGGCATCTTCTTCATCGCGGGCCTGGGATTCTTCCTGCTCGCCTTCCTCGGCAACGGCGTGGTGCCGATGCTGATGTACAAGGACCGCCCGGAACTTTCGGCCGAGGAACTGGTGGCGGGCGTGCCGGAGCCCGACCAGCCGGATCCCGCGCAGTGGCAGGTGCCGCCCAACCTGCGGATCATGAACCAGTTCCGCGACCTGGCCGAGCGGTATCCCGAGCAGTTCAAGGCGGCCTTCGGCGAGCCGACCGAGGCGACCTGTGCCGAGGCGCTCAGGCTGGGCCGGCAGATCTACATCGGCGAGGCCTGCTGGCACTGCCACAGCCAGTTCGTGCGGCCGGTGTCGAACGAGTCGCGCCGCTACGGGCCCGTGTCGCAGAGCCATGAATACGACAACGAGCTGCAGCGGCCGGTGATGTTCGGCACGCGGCGGGTCGGCCCGGACCTGTCCCGCGAGGGGGGGCGCCGCGGCAACGACTGGCACGCCGTGCACTTCTTCAAGCCGTCGGTCGTGTCGCACAACTCGCCGATGCCCGAGTATCCCTGGTTCTTCGACGGCTCCCCCGACAAGCCCAACCGGCGGGGCCTGGCCCTGATCACCTACATCCAGTGGCTCGGCTCGTGGCTGCCGGAGTATCCGTACTACGAGGAGCTCGTGGAGGTGACGGGTGAGTAGCGCCACGATCGACAGGCCGAAGACGGGCGGCGGCGCCGCCGGCGGCGACGTTCCCCAACGCCCCGGCGACGACGATTCCGGCCGCCGACCCGGCGGCTCGAGCCGCCGCAAGACCTGGATCACGATCGCGATGGCGGTCCTGATCCTGATTCCCAGCCTCTATGGCTTCGCCGGGAAGTTCATCGAGTTCATCCACATCTACCGCGGCACCGGCGGCGGTGAGTTCGCCGTGGCGCCGATCCTCAACTACCTCTTGGCCAGCGCCGGCTTCTTCTGCCTGTTCCTCTGGGCCGCCTGGCACGGCATGTTCCGCGACGTGGAGCGGCCCAAGTTCGACTTTCTCGACAACGAGGCCCGGATCGACGCGGCCACCCGGGCCCGCCACCGCTCGCCCGCCCACTGATCGGAGATTCCGCGATGCCCGACGCCTCCCGCCCCTCGCACTCCGAGGGTTCCGCCGCCACCGAGCATCGCTTCCACGACTACGTGGGCAACGACATCCCGTGGTACGTGCGGGTGATCTGGATCGGCTTCTGGATCTTCGCCGTCGTGTACACGATCCGGTTCCTGCTGCCGGCGATGCAGGTGGAGTTGCTCACGCGTCCCTGAGGCGTCCAGGAGTCCGGTCACGCCGTGACCGGATCACGCCGGACGCCGCGTCCACCGTGACCGGTTCCGGAGGAACCGGGCTCCTGAGCGTCACGCCGGATGCGGTGCTAGAACAGAGATCCGCGGGCATCCGGCCCGTGGAAGCCGGCCACCTCGTCGTCCGGGCTCGCTGTCATGACCACCGCCCGCTTTGACTGCGACTACTGCGGCCTGCCCGTCGCGGGCGGGCCGCTGGACGACGGGCCCCGTTACTGCTGCGCGGGCTGCCGGCTCGCCGCGTCGATCACCGCGGCCGGCGGGGCCGACGGCCAGGCCCGCTGGCTGATGACGCGGCTGGGCCTGGCCGCCTTCTTCACGATGAACGTGATGGTGTTCACGTTCCTCCTCTGGTCGCAGGAGGCGGGGGGAGCGGCGGGCTCGCCCGCGGCGGCAGCGCTCTACGACCTGGCCCGCTACGTCTGCCTCCTCTTCTCGGCGCCCGTGCTGCTCCTGCTCGGGGGGCCGCTCCTCGAAAACGCGGTGGCCGAGCTCCGCCGGGCCCGCCTCTCGATCGACGTGCTGCTCTTGGCGGGCGTGGCGGCCGCCTTCGGCATCTCCGCCTGGAACACGTGGGTCGGCGCCGGGCACGTCTACTTCGAGGTGGCCTGCATGGTGCTCGTGGCCGTCACGCTCGGTCGCTGGCTGGAGGCTTCGGGCAAGCTCCGCACGACCGAGGCCCTGCGGGATCTCGAGTCGCTCCTGCCCGACCACGTGCGCCGGCTGCGGTCGGCCGACGGCACGCTTGGCAGCGGCGAGGGCCGCGACGTTCCGCTGGCGGCGGTGGCGGTGGGCGACGTGCTGCGGATCCTCCCGGGCGAGCAGGTGCCCACCGACGGGATCATCGAAGCGGGCCGGGCGGCGCTCGACGAACGCACGGTCTCGGGCGAGAGCGAGCCGGTGGTGCGCGGCCCGGGCGAGGCCGTGCGGAGTGGCACGACGAACATCGACGGCGACCTGGCCGTGGTCGTGACCGCCCCGCCCGGGGCGGGCACGCTCGAGCAGCTGATCCGGGCCGTGACGGCCGCGGTGCGGGAGAGCGGGACGCAGCGGCTCGCGGATCGGGTGGCCGCCTGGTTTCTGCCGGCCGTGCTCGCCGTGGCGGCGGTCGCCTGGGGGATGCACTGGTGGCACAGCGGCCTGGCGGCGGGCGTGATGGCGGCCTTGGCGGTGGTGGTCGTCTCCTGCCCCTGCGCGCTCGGGTTGGCGACGCCGCTGGCGCTCTGGGCGGCGCTCGGCCGCTGCATGCGGCGGCACGTGCTCGTTCGCGACGGCGACGCCCTCGAGCGCCTGGCCGTCGTGGGCACGGTCTGCCTCGACAAGACCGGAACGCTCACGACAGGCTGCCGGGTGGCCGGCATGGAGACGCTCGCCGGCTTCGATCGCGCGCGGGCGCTCGCGCTCGCTGCCGGCCTCGCGCGGGGCTCGAGTCATCAGACGGCCGCCGCGATCGCCGCCTTCGCCGCCGGCGAGAGCATCGATCCGGCCCCGGTCGGCGACGCGCGGAGCGTGGCCGGACTGGGGGTGGAGGGTGTGCTCGCCGGCACGGGCGAGGTCGTGCGGCTCGGGAGCCCGCACTGGGTCACCGGCACGAAGGGCAACTGCGGCGTCGCCAGGCCCGCTGCCCGCTGTCTGCTCGCCGTCGGGCCCGATCCCGTGGCCGCGTTCTGGACGGCCGAGGAGATCCGGCCTCGGGCTGCGGCCGCGGTGACAGGGCTTCGCACGCGGGGCCTCGCGCTCACGATCCTCTCCGGCGACCAGCCGGAGCGGGTGGCGGCGGTGGCCGAGACGCTCGGGCTCTCCTGGCGGGCGCCCCTCTTGCCGGCGGAAAAACTCGCCGCCATCGAGGCGCTCCGCCGGACCGGTGGCGGCGTGATGGTGGGCGACGGGATCAACGACGCCGCCGCCCTGGCCGCCGCCGACGTGGGGATCGCGCTCGGCTGCGGTGCCGACGTGGCCCGCTGGACGGCCCCGATCTGCCTGCTCGACGACGACCTCGAATCGCTCCCCTGGCTCGTCGATCTCGCCCGCACGACCAGGCGCACGATCCGCTGGAATCTGCTCTGGGCCTTCGGCTACAACGCCGCCTGCATCCCGCTGGCGGCCACGGGAATCGTCCATCCGGCGGTCGCAGCGGCGGCGATGGTGGTCTCGAGCCTGTTGGTCGTGGGGAACTCCCTGCGGCTGGGGCGGGACGACGCGGCCGCCGGGCCGCCAGGATCGCCGGCCCGGATCGCGGACCGCAGGCACCCCATCCCGACGGAGGCCGGGGCATGATCGAGTGGCCGCTGGTCTTCGGGTCGGGACTCCTGGGGTCGGCCCACTGCCTGGGAATGTGCGGGCCCTTCGCGCTTGCGCTGGGCGCGGCCGCCCCGACGTCGCGGGCGAACCTCTGGCGGCAGGGCTGGTACTCGGCCGGCCGGATCTTCACCTATGCGGTGCTCGGCGCGGCGGCGGCGTTCCTGGGCAACTGGCTCGCCGGCAAACTGCCCGGCTGGGCGAACGTACCGGCGGTGCTCGCGCTCGTGGCCGGCGGCTTTCTCGTCGTGCAGGGTCTCTTCGCCACGGGCGTGCTCCCGAAGCGCGGCGTGAGCGGGGCGGCCGCCTGCCCCGGGGCCGCCGCCTTCAAGGCGCTGCTCGGGGGGCGCTCGACGAGCGATGTCTTCCTGGCCGGTCTGTTCACCGGGCTGCTCCCCTGCGGCCTGCTCTACGGGATGCTGGCGCTCGCCGGTAGCACGAGCGACGTGCTGCGGGGGCTCGTCACGATGGTGGTGTTCGGCCTGGGCACCGTGCCGGCGATGGTGGCCGCCGGCGTGGGCGGGTCGCTCCTGGGCGTCGCCGCCCGCCGGCGGATGCACCAGGTGGCCGCCTGGTGCCTCGTGCTCACGGGCCTCGTGTCGATCGCCCGCGGTGCCGGAGCCGTGTCGTTCACCGCGGCACCGCCGGCCGGCTGCCCCTTCTGCGCGCCTGCGGCGGCTATCCCGGCCCCTTGACGGTGAGCGTGGCGACGGCCAGGCCCGCGCCGACCGTGAGCAACAGGCCGATCAACAGGCCGACGCCGTAGATCGTCTGCAGGCCATCGTCCACCCGGGCGCCGCGGCCGGCCAGCCGGCTGGCGATCACGTTGCAGACCCACGACCAATGCAGCATGACGTGCACGAGGATCCCGCCGGCGAGGATCGCCAACAGGGCGAACTGGATCCCGCCCCAGGCGTCGTAGTCGAGCCCCCAGAGCGTCCAGCCGGCGGCGGCCGGGCCGGGGGGGAACACGAACCGCACGACCACCGCGGCGAAGCAGAGCGCCGTGAAGGCCACCAGGAGCGCGGCGTCGAGCAGGAGATTGATCCAGCTCCACGACCAGGCCGGGCGGCCAGTGGTCTGGCGGGTTCCCATCGAGCTCAGCTCCCTCGGTGTAGGTAGTCGCTGCGGTCGGTGCGGCGGAATCCGGTGCCGCGCTTGAGATGGTAACACGGGAGGTATACTCTCGCTGCTGTTACAGCGACGTGTATGTCACGCCTGGCACGAACTTTCCTGGAGCGCACAATCTGATGACCGAAAAGAGCGACGCGAAGCCCGCCGCGAAGGGACCGAAGGCGAAGGTTTCCAAGGATGTGAACAAGTCCGCGGAGATCCGCAAGGTCGCGGCGGCGATGAAGGCGGCGGGCGAGAAGCCGCGTCCGGTCACGATCATCGCCACGCTCAAGAAGCACGGCATCGAAGTCTCCTCGCCGCAGGTCAGCATGGTGCTCAAGCGGATGGGCTTCCGCCCGCGTCGGCGTCGCAAGAACGGCTCGGGTGGCAAGGCGGTCGCCACCACGGCCGGCGGCGCGAAGGCGGTGCGGATGAAGGCCACGAAGATCTCGGTCGAGGACCTCGTAGCGGCCCAGAAGGCGGTCACCCGGCTGGGTGGTCTCGACCGGGCCCTGGCCGCGATCGAGGCGCTGCGGCAGTTCGACAGCTGACGACGACGGGGGATTCCCCGGAGCCCGGTTCCGCCGGAACCGGTCGGCGTCGAGGCGACGTCGGGCGGCAATCCGGTCACGGAGTGACCGGGCTCCGGGGGCGTGGCAGGCAGCCCACGATGCTTCCGGCGGGGTGGGTCGGTGAGACTCGCACAAGCCGCAGGCGATACGCGGCCACCGTGAGGCGCACCATTGTGCTCGGGCCAGTCGTAGCGATCGCCGGAGGCGCGGAGAGGATCACCGCCGGCCCCGAATCCGCGCCGTGACACGCGCCGTCGGGTGTGACCCGGTCACGGAATGACCGGGCTCCTGGGGCGTGGCAGGCGGCCCACGATGCTTTCGGCGGGGTCGGTCGATGAGACTCGCACAAGCCGCAGGCGATACGCGGCCACCGTGAGGCGCACCATTGTCCGCGGGCCGGTCGTAGCGATCGCCGGAGGCGCGGAGAGGATCACCGCCGGCCCCGAATCCGCGTTGTGACACGCGCCGGCGGGTGTGACCCGGTCACGGAGTGACCGGGCTCCTGGGGCGTGACGGGGCTCCGGGGGCGTGACCTGGCTCCCCCGGGTGGCCTGGCGGTGGGCCGAGTCTATGCTTTAGGGGTGACTTCCGAGCGGCTGCGGCCCGGTGGTGGCGGAGAAGCGCTTCATGATTCGGCAGGCTGATCCGGACGTGGTGGTGATCGGCGGTGGGCCGTCCGGGGCGACGGTCGCCGCGCTCGTCGCGGAGCGGGGCCATTCGGTCACCCTCTTCGAGCGGGAGCGGTTTCCCCGCTACCACGTGGGCGAGTCCCTGATCCCCGAGACGTTTTGGGTGCTCGAGCGGCTCGGCATCCTGACGCACATGCGGGGCGGGCGGTTCGTCGAGAAGCACAGCGTCCAGTTCGTCTCGGAGCAGGGGAAGCTCTCCGCGCCGTTTTACTTCGCCGACTACAAGGACCACGAGAGTTCGCGGACCTGGCAGGTGACCCGCCGGGATTTCGACCAGTTGCTGCTCGACAACGCCCGGGCCAAGGGCGTCGACGTGCACGAGGGAAGTCGCGTGCTCGAGGTCCTGTTCGAGGGAGACAAGGCGGTGGGCGTGCGGGTGGCCGACGAGGCGGGCGGCGAACGCACGGTTCGCTGCCGCGTGGTCGTGGACGCCGCCGGGCAGAGCGCCGTGATCCAGGACCGGCTGGGCCTGCGGCAGTGGGACCCGGACCTCAAGAAGGCCGCGATCTGGACCTACTGGAAGGGGGCGGCTCGGGAGACGGGCCGCGACGCGGGGGCCACCCTCGTGCTGCAGACCGCGGGCCGCAAGGGCTGGTTCTGGTTCATTCCACTGGCCGACGACATCACGAGCGTGGGGGTGGTGGCCGACCACGACCATCTCTTCAAAGGCCGCTCGTCCAAGGATCCGGCGGTGATCTACGCCGAGGAGGCGGCCAGTTGCCCGGGGCTCGGGCCCCGGCTCGAGGGAGCCGAGCGGATCGAACCCTTCCGCGTCGCCAAGGAATATTCCTACCGCTCGCGGCAGGTGGCCGGCGACGGCTGGGTGCTCGTGGGCGACGCGCTCGGGTTTCTCGACCCGCTCTACTCGTCGGGCATCCTGCTTGCGCTCAAGAGCGGTGCCCTGGCCGCCGACGCGATCGACCAGGCCCTCGCGCGTGGCGACACGTCCGCCGCGGCCCTGGGCTCGTGGGGCCCGGGCTACCTCGCCGGCATGGACCGGATGCGGAAACTGGTGCGGGCCTTCTACGACGGCCTCAACTTCGGGCACGTCGTCCGACGGCACGAGGACGCCAAGCCGCTGATCACCGACATCCTGATCGGCGACATCTTCAAGGACGGCATCGACGGCCTCTGGCCCTTGCTCGAGGAGGCTCGCGAGCCCGTTCCGGCGGCGGGTGGCGAGTGACCGCACCCGGTCGGGCGGATCGTGCCGGTTCCGCGGCCTGAAGGCCGGCAAGCCCTGACGATTCGGGGTGTATAGTTGAGCCGTGCGGGTCGCGCGGCCTCGTCTGGCGACGAGGCGGCTCGCGGAACTGGACTCCCGGGCGGACGTTCGTCGTGGGCGACAACAGCGAGTTCATCGGCGAGTTCCTGGTCGAGTCGACCGAGAACCTCGACCAGCTCGACCGCGATCTGCTCGCCCTGGAGGCGGAGCCCTCCGACCCGCAGCGGCTGGCGAGCATCTTTCGCACCGTCCACACGATCAAGGGCAACAGCGGCTTCTTCGGCTTCTCGAAGCTGGGGGCACTCGCCCACAGCGGCGAGCATCTCCTCGGCCGGCTGCGCGACGGCAAGCTCTCGCTCGACGACCGGATCACCGGCACGCTCTATTCGATGGTCGACGCGGTGCGCTCGATCCTGAGGTCGATCGAGGAGACGGGCACCGAGGGGGAGCAGGACTATCGCGAACTCGCCCGCCAGCTCGCGGCCGTCGCGGCGGCGGAGCCCGAGGAGGCAGTCGCGGAACCGACGGCGGCCGCCCCGCCGCAGCCACCGCCCTCGCTGCCGCCGGCGGAGGCTGCCGGCGTCGCAGCCGAGCCGCACGTCGCCCCGGCCGTCGAGTCGCCCGCCGCGACGGTGATGCCCCCGGCCGCGGCGGCGGCCGTCGAACCGCCCGCGGCGGCACCGGCGGCGCCAACTGCGGCGGCAGCCCCGACGGCGCCGGCCGGTGGAACCGTGGCCGATTCCACCGTCCGCGTCGACGTGGACCTCTTGGCCTCGATCCTCGACCTCGTGGGTGAGCTCGTCCTGGCCCGCAACGAGCTCAAGAGCGTCGCGACCGAGGATCCCGCCGTGCTGGCGGCCGCCCAGCGGATCAACACGGTCACCAACGCCCTGCAGGAAACGGCCGTCAAGACCCGGCTGCAGCCGGTCGAGCACGTCTTCAGCCGCTTCCCGCGAACCGTCCGCGACCTGGCCAAGGCCTGCGGCAAGGAGGTCGCCCTGACCATCGACGGGGCCGACACGGAGCTCGACCGCACGCTGATCGAGAGCATCCGTGACCCCCTCACGCACCTGATCCGCAACGCCGTCGACCACGGCATCGAGCCTCCCGAGGCGCGGGTCGCCGCGGGCAAGCCGCGGGCCGGCAGCCTGTCGCTCAGGGCCTTCAACGAGAGCGGCCGGGTGACGATCGAGGTCAGTGACGACGGCGCGGGCATCGACGTCGAGCGGGTCCGGGCCAAGGCCGTGGCCAGGGGGCTCGTCTCCGCCGCCGAGGCGGACGCCCTGCCCGCCGAGCAGGTGCTGCAGTTCATCTTCGAGCCCGGCTTCTCGACCGCCCGGGAGGTCACGAGCGTCTCGGGACGCGGCGTGGGCATGGACGTGGTGCGCACGAACATCGAGGCGATCGGCGGCACGGTCGACATCCACAGCCGCCGGGGCGCCGGCACGACCGTCCGGGTGCACGTGCCGCTGACGCTGGCGATCATGCCGGCCCTGATCGTGCACGCCGCCGGGGAACGGTTCGCGATCCCGCAGGCCTCCGTGAGCGAGCTCGTGCCGGTGCGGCGCGGGGGAGCGAGCCTCGTGGAAGGTCTGGCCGGTGCCCCGGTCATGCGGGTCCGCGGCCGGCTGGTGCCGCTCGTGTTTCTCGACGAGTTCCTCGGGCTGCGGGCGGAGACCGCCTGCCGCGACCAGGGCACCGTGGTGCTCGTGCGGGTCGACGACCGGGAGTACGGGATCGTCGTAGACGGCAGCACGCGGGCTCTGGGGTCCGCCGCCGGCTGTCGCGAGCTGCTCGAGTCGGCGACCCTCTCGACGATCGTCGTCAAGCCGATCGGCGCGGTGCTCTCGGGGCTGGGCGTCTATTCCGGGGCCACGGTGCTCGGCGACGGGGGCGTGGTGCTGATCCTCGACCTGCGGGGCCTGGCCCGGGCGGTGGACGTGCCGGCGAGCGACCAGGCGGCCGAGCCCGCGGCGGGCCCGGCCTCCCTGCCGGCCGAGCGGTATCTCGTCTGCACGACGCGGTCCGGCCGGCGGGTCGCCCTGCCGCTTGGCGGTGTCGTGCGGCTCGAGAAACACCGGGGTCGTGACGTGGAAATCGCCGGCCCGCGGCGCCTGATCCGGCGGGGTGACGGCTTCACGCCGCTCGAGGATGCCGACGGGCTTCTGGAAGCGGGGGGGGGCGGCCGGCTGGGGCAGGATGCCGAGGCGGGCATGAACGTGGTCGTCATCCGCGGCCCGGCGGGCGATCTGGGGCTGGCCGTGGAGCGGATTCTCGACGTCGCGGCGGCCGAGTCGCCGCTGCAGACGGCGCTCGTGGCTCCGGGCGTCGTGGGAACCGTGGCGCTCGGCGGGCTGGCCACCGAGGTCCTCGATCTGGCCGCCGCGGCGGCCCGGGCCTGATCGCACCCTTGAGCGGAGCCACGTCGTGACGATCGCCATCGCCCATCACCACCGCTGGTGCTCGTTCCGACTGGGCCAGGACTGCTTCGCCGTGGCCGCCGCCGACGTGGTCGAGGTGCTGCGGAGCCGACGCTTGGCCCGCGTGCCGCTCGCCGCGGCCGGCGTGCAGGGGCTCGTGCAGCTGCGGGGCCGGATCGTGCCGGTGATCGACGCGGCCATCACGCTCGGCGTGGCGCGAGACCCGGTCGCCCGCCCGCCCACCCACCTCGTGATCGCGGTGGGCGACGACTGGTACGGCCTGGCGGTGGACGAGATGCTCGACGTGATCGAGATCCCGGCCGAGCGTGTGGAGCGGCCGGCCGCGACGGCGCTCCGGGCCGGCTCCGTGGCGGGCACGTTCGCCGCGGCCGAGCGGCTCGTGCACCTG
>JBJTAA010000021.1:0-2812 GCA_046090525.1 Planctomycetota bacterium | reverse complement strand
GATCGAGCACCGAGGCGCACTGCTCAACGAGCACCCGTGACCATCATAGGTCCTGCATTGTATGACCGGCCCGGGGTCGTCCATGACCTCGAGCGAGCTGTGGAAGCGAGGGAAGGCAGGATGCCGAAGCGAGCGGACACGTAGTGAACGGAGGCAGGGAGGGCCGGAGAGAACGTCCAGCGAGAGGGCATGGGCGACCCCGGGCTTGCGTTACCCGAGGCGCTCCATCTCTGCCTGCCCCAGCAGCTTGCGCAGCGCCGTGATCGCGATCTCGCCGAACTGCCGCGGGGGCACGCCCCAGAGCTGCGGGTTCATGAGCTCGACGGCGACGCCGCCCGTGTAGCCGATCTCGCCCAGCCGGCGCACGAGGTCGTCGGCCGGTGACGATCCCTCGCCGGGCAGGATGCGGTCGGCATCGGTGGCCATCTCGCGGGGCACGTCGGCGATGTCGGAGAGCTGCACGTGGGCGAGGTTCTCGCGGGAGAGCAGCCACAGGTCGAGCGGCTTGCTCGGGCCGACCGTCCACTGGAACCAGTCGAGGCACACGCCCAGGCTCGGGCTGCCCACGTCCTCGACGAGGGCGATGGCCGACTGGAGGTTGCTGGGGAAGCTCGCCCGGGCGTCGAACTCGAGCGCGAGCCTCACCCCGGCATCCGCGGCCCGCTTGGCCGCCTCGGCCAGGCTCAGCGACAGCCGGCCGAGATCCTGCGGCCCCAAGGGACCGAAGGCGTCGCCGGCGACCACGAGCACCGGAATCCCGAGCTCGCGGCAGAGGGCCAGCCGCCCGTCGAACGCCTTCCAGTGCTCGGCCCGGGCCTCGCCCTGGCTCGTCAAGAGCCCGCCCTGGAAGCTCGCCGCCAGGGGTGCGATGCCGCGGCCGGCCAACGCCTCGCGGAGGGCCGAGATCGGCCGCTCCTCGAGGAAGGCGTCGGCCTGTCCCAGCCAGAGGTCTACGCCATCGATGTGGCCGGCGGCGTAATCCTCGAGCACGGTCGCGAGCGGCGACTGGAGGCTGCAGACGGTGGCGATGGCGGGACGCATGGGTTCACAGCCGGTCACGCAGCAGGTCCACCACCTCGTCGATGGCGACCCGCGTCTGGGCGAGGGAGTCGCGATCGCGGAGCGTGACGGTCCGATCGGCCACCGTCTGGCCGTCGATCGTCAGGCACCAGGGCGTGCCCGCCTCGTCCTGCCGGGCGTAGCGCCGGCCCACCGAGCCCTTCTCGTCGTACTGGCAGGCCATGTGCCGCTTGAGCCGGCGATAGAGGTCGATCGCCACCTCCGGCATGCCGTCCTTCTTGACCAAGGGCAGGATCGCCGCCTTCACCGGGGCGAGCCGCGGGTGCAGCTTCATCACGGTGCGGCTCCGCGGCTTGCCGTCCTCGTCGGGCACCTCGTCCTCGTGGTAGGCATCGCAGAGGAAGGCGAGCACGGCCCGGTCGGCGCCCGCCGAGGGCTCGATCACGTGGGGCACATACCGCTCCCGGGTCACGTCGTCGAAGTAGGAGAGATCCTTGCCGCTCCCCTTGTGCCGCGGCTTGCCGTCCGCGCCCGTCTCGACGACCAGTTCGCCGTCGCGGCGGACGAGCTTCCCCTCCATGTGGCTGCGGAGGTCGAAGTCGCCCCGGTGGGCGATCCCCTCGAGCTCACCGAACTCGCCCTCGGCCAGGAAGGGGAAGGCATATTCGATGTCGGCCGTGCCGACGGAGTAGTGCGAGAGCTCGTCCCTGCCGTGCTCCCGCAGCTGGAGCCTGCCCGCGGTGAGGCCGAGGTCGAGATACCACTTCCAGCGGCGGTCGCGCCAGTAGCGGTACCACTCGGCCGAGTCGGCCGGCCGGCAGAAGAACTCGATCTCCATCTGCTCGAACTCGCGGGAGCGGAAGGTGAAGTTCCGCGGCGTGATCTCGTTGCGGAAGCTCTTGCCGATCTGGGCGATCCCGAACGGCACGCGGACCCGCGACGTGTCGCAGACGTTCTTGAAGTTGACGAAGATCCCCTGGGCCGTCTCCGGTCGGAGGAAGGCGCGGTCGTCGGCGTCGCCCGTCGCCAGGGCGCCGATCCGCGTCTCGAACATCAGGTTGAACTCGCGGGGCTCGGTGAGCGTGCCCGGCGCGGCGGCGTCGGGGCCGAGCGCGTCGGCCAGGCTCGCCCGGCCGGCCGTGATCGCGGCGGCCAGCGGCTCCGCCTCGCCTGCCCACTCGATCTCGTCGACCTGCTTGGCCCGCAGGCCGAAGCACTTCTGGGCCCGGGCCGTGAGCTCACCGGGCACGTCGTCGCCGGAGGCGTCGGTGGTCACGAACACCCGCTGGCCGCGGTGGGCCGCCCAGCGGCCGGTGAGGTGGTCGTAGCGGTAGCGCTTCTTCGACTCCCGGCAGTCGATCATCCAGTCGTGAAACAGGTCGAAGTGGCCCGAGCACTTCCAGACCTGCGGGTGCATGATGATCGTGCAGTCGAGGCCGGCCATCTCGTAGGGGCTCGGGGCCCCCGCGACCGTGGCCAGCTCGTCGTGGCCCGCGACCATGTCGTGCCACCAGGCATCCTTGAGGTTGCGCTTCAGGGCCACACCGAGCGGCCCGTAGTCCCAGAACCCGTTCAGGCCCCCGTAGATCTCGCTCGACTGGAAGATGAATCCGCGCCGCTTCGCGAGCGACACGATCTTGTCCATCCGGGACTGGTCGTCGGGTTTGATCATGGGCCGATGGGAATCCTGATGGCGGTGCGAAAGCCCCGGAGTCTACCGTGCCGCACGCGTCCTCGGCAGGGGCGGTTCACGCCCACGCGACGAGCACGTCGCCGCGGCGGTCGAGCCGGG
>JBJTAA010000020.1:0-2787 GCA_046090525.1 Planctomycetota bacterium | reverse complement strand
GATGATCCGCTTCATCTCGGCCTCGATGGCCGGCAGGTCCTCGTCGGTGATCGGCCGGCTGGCCCGCATGTCGTAGTAGAAGCCGTGGCCGACCGTGGGGCCGAAGGCGAGTTCCACCCCGTCGAAGAGCCGCATCACCGCCCGGGCCATCACGTGGGCCGCGGAGTGCCGCATCACGGGCAGGGCCCGGGCGTCGCCGGCATAGAGCGGCTCGACCGTGGCCGTGCCCGCGGGCGGAAGCGGCGCGTCGAGCCCCACCACCTGGCCGTCGAGCAGGGCGGCGACGGGGGCCTTCTTGCCCCTTTTTCCGCCGGTCATGGCGGCGTCGCCGATGCAATCGGCCACCTTCGCGGTGGCGGGAAGGTCGCGGGTGGATCCGTCGGGAAGGCGGACGGTGGGCATGGTAGGCAGCCGTGAAGCCGGGGATTGACCCGCGGGATTTCGCGGGAAAACCGCAGGGTATCCGCCGCCGCGCTCGGCCCGCAAGCCGCGTTTGTCGCGACCGCGGGCCGCCACGTCCTTCGCTTGACTGGCCCCAATTTACGCGTGACACTTGCCGAGCCGACTGTTCGGGCGATTAGCTCAGTTGGTTAGAGCACCAGCTCGACAAGCTGGGGGTCAAAGGTTCGAGTCCTTTATCGCCCACTGATCCAATGCAGCACCCGGCCGGCGATCGTGCGAAGCCGCCGGTGGCCAGCGGGCTCGACCGGCTCGTGGCCGAGCGGTTCGCCCGGCTGCGGGGTCGCCGCGTCGGGCTCGTGACCCATCCGGCCGCGGTCGACGCCCGCCTGCGGGATGCCGCCAGCCTGTTCACGGCCGCGCCGGACGTCACGCTGGTGGCGATCTTCGGCCCCGAACACGGTTTCAGCGGGCAGGCCCAGGATCTCGAGAGCGTGCCGGAGGATGCGGCCCCCGCCCTGTCGGTCAGGGTGCACAGTCTCTACGGCACGTCGGCGGCGAGCCTCCGGCCCACACCGGAGCAGTTGGCGGGCATCGACCTGCTCGTGATCGACCTCCAGGACGTCGGCAGCCGCTACTACACCTTCCAGGCCACGATGAAGTACTGCCTGGAAGCGGCGGCGCCCCTGGGGCTGCCGGTGCTCGTGCTCGACCGCCCCAATCCACTCGGCGGCACGGTGGTGGAGGGGCCGCGGCTGCAGCCCGGCTACGAGAGCTTCGTGGGCTGCCACGACATCGCGATCCGGCACGGCCTCACGATCGGCGAACTCGCGCTCGTCTACCAGGCCGACCTCGACGCCGCCGGCACGCAGGTGGAGGTCGAGGTGCTGCCCTGCGGCGGCTGGCGGCGGGGCATGTGGTTCGACGAGACCGGCCTGCCGTGGGTGCTGCCCTCGCCCAACATGCCCACGCTCGACACGGCCGTGGTCTATCCGGGCCAGTGCCTCCTCGAAGGGACGAACCTCAGCGAGGGCCGGGGCACGACCCGGCCGTTCGAGCTCTGCGGGGCCCCCTGGCTCGACCCGGCGACGCTCGCTGCGCGCATGAATGCCGCCAACCTGCCCGGTGTGGTGTTTCGGCCGGTGGTGTTTCGGCCCACGTTCCAGAAGCACGCGGGGATCGACTGCGGGGGCGTGCAGCTGCACGTGACCGACCGGGAGGCATTTCGGCCGGTGCGGACGAGCCTCGCCCTGCTGATCGAGATGCGACGGCTCGCTCCCGACCGGTTCGCCTGGCGGACCGCGGAATATGAGTTCGTCAAGGATCCGATCGCCATCGATCTCCTGTTCGGCTCGGACCGGGAGCGAACTGCGATTGAAGCGGGCCGCGCCTGGCAGGAGATCGCGGCGGCGTGGAGCGCCGAGGAGGAGGCCTTCAGCCTGCGCCGGCACCACGCCTGGCTCTACGAATAATCCCCGCCGTCATGGCGGCACCGGCTGCCAGCAGGAGCCAGGCCGAAGGCTCCGGGACGACCACTGCAAAGCCCACCGGGCCGAAGGCGGGATCGCTGCCGGAAAACTCGTAGGTCCGCAGCGCCATCTGGCCGGTCAGTGGCCCGCCGGTGATCTGGCCGGTGAGCGTGAGCAGGGTCGGCGTGCTCGAGCCCGTGAGCACGTTGAAGAGCACGTTGCCCTCGGGCGTGATCGAGCCGAGCTGCGTGAACGACTCGCCGGGCGTGCCCGCAGGGCCGCTGCCGGAGCCCCAGAAGTAGCCGTTGCGGTAGTTGGTGATCGTGAAGCTGCCCACGCCGCCGGGGCCGAAGAGCTGGTCGCTCTGGTAGGCCCAGGTGGTGTCGGGGGTCCAGGCCCACTCGGTGGAGGTGAGGTCGCTGTTGGGCCGCGGGTCGGGGGGCGTGAAGCTCCCCGGCGTGTAGGGAAGCATGTAGGCCCAGTGGGTTGTATATGCCTCGCCGGCCTGGCCGGAGATCATCTGCATCTGCATCGCGGTGGTGCCGCTGACCTGGCGAAACTGCCCGATGCCGATCACGGGGCTGCCGCCGGAGGTCGGGGTGAACCGCATCCGGATCTGGCCGGACTCCGTGGCGATGCCGAGGATCGAATCGCTCGAGCTGAACGAGTTCTCGGGCGAGATGTAAAAGTTCGCCTGGGCCGAGCCCGTGAACCGGCCGTCCACGGCCGTCCCCAGGCTCCAGAGCGTCTGGTCCCAGAGCGAGATGGGAGGCGGCGTGGTGAAACTCGTGCTGCTCGACATGTATGCGAGCAGGTTTTCTTGGGGCACATACCAGTGGGAGTTCGTGAGCAGCGAATCCCAGGTGCCCGCCTGGGCGGCCGACCACGCGGCCAGGGGCAGCACGACCGCGAGCACGCA
>JBJTAA010000019.1:0-26793 GCA_046090525.1 Planctomycetota bacterium | reverse complement strand
GCTCGGTCGCATGGAGGGCCTGGCGGCTGCTTTCGCGCCGCGATTCGTCGCCGATCGGGGCACGCAGATGCTCGTGCTGCGGCCGCGCAGCCACGTGGTCTGGCGGGTCCCGGCCGACGCCCGGCGGTTCCGGACCGCGGTGGCCGTCGCGGCGGGCCGGCGGCCCGCCGGCGAGGTCGTCACGGTGCTGCTCGACGAGCGGGAGGTCTTTCGGCGCCGGCTCGACGACGAGCAGCCGAGCCCCGAGCACGTTCTTGAAGGCATTGACCGTCCGCACGGGCCGCCCTGCCAGCGCCACGATCTCGTCGTCGTGCCTCAGCCCGCGTCGCCAGGCGTCGGAGGAATCGAGGATGTCGGAGACCACCACCTGCCCGTCGGCGCTCGTCGCCACGACGGCCCCGAGCGTGGCGTGATCGACGATCCGCCCCCCCTTCAGGCAGCCGAGGAAGTTCCGCAGCTGATTGGCCGAGACTGCGTAGCCCACGCCCACGTTCACGCGGCCGCGCTTCTCGAACGACCCCCGGCCATTGACGCCGATCAGCCGCCCCGCCGCGTCGAACAGGCCGCCGCCGGAGTTGCCGGGGTTGATGGCGGCGTCCACCTGGATGCAATCGGTGTATTCCAGGATCGTGCCGGCGGGGAACTGGTAGCGGTGGGTGCCCGACACGATGCCGGCGCTGATCGACGGGGCGAGGTCGGTCGCCAGCAGGAACGGATTGCCCGCCGCGAAGCACCAGTCGCCGACCTCCACGGCGTCGCTGTCGGCGAGCGTCGCATACGGAAAGTCGTCGCGGCCGAGGAGCTTCACCAGCGCGACGTCGCCCGTCGGGTCGAGCCCCACGAGCACGGCGTCGTAGAGCCGGCCGTCGGGCAGGCCGCAGCGCATCGCCAGCCCGGCCGGCTGGACGACGTGGAAGTTCGTGAGCGCGTAGCCGGCGGGGCTCACGAGCACGCCGGAGCCACCGGCCGAGTCGCCGGCGAAGATGGCCACCGCCGCGGCCGCGGCCCGCTCGATCGTCTCCACGCGGGCGGCCTCGGCGGCGAGCACGGCCGGATCGACGCCCGTCGCCCGCGCGTGCGGCGCGGCGAGCAGGATCACGGCGGCCAGGGCGGGCCCGATGGTCGCCGGCCGGGGCGCTGGTCGCGGGGCGGTCACTTCTCGAAGGCCCCCCCGGCCAGGCGCACGCCGCAGCCCATGTCACCCGGCACGAACGCGACGGTGAGCGTGAGCCGCCGACCGCCGGCGACCTCCACGTCGATGGCGACCGGTTCGGCGTCGTCGCCGGCCGGACCGCCCAGCCTCCGCCGAAACACCTCGTTGCCATCCACGGCCAGGGAGACGTCCACCGCCGCGGCCGCCTGGGCGGGCACGTCCCGACCGATCGCAGCCCGGAAGCGGCGACTGTCGGTCGGCACCCTCCAGGTCGCCACCGTCCTGGGCCTCACCACGATCGCGGCCGGACCTTCACCCGCCTCGTCGGCCACGGCCCGCGGCGCGAAGAACGCGGCCAGGCCGGGCCTGGCCGCCAGGCCGCCGAAGAAGGGCTCGACGGAGGACGTCTCGATCGGCACCTCCGCCAGCGGCGTGGTGCGGCCGGCCGCATAGTCGATGGCCCGCACCGCCGCGGCGGGAAGCCGGACGAGGTCGTCGAGCACGAGCCCCTCGGGCGACCAGCGGACGCGATCGGCGGCCAGTTCGCCGCCGGTCACCGCCACGGGGGTGCGGCCGCTCGCGGCCGGCTCGCGGAGCCACGCGACACCCAGCACCTTCGCCCGCTTGACCGGGATCGTCTCGCCGTCGAGCACCACGGTGACGGCGTCGCCCGCCACGCCCACGATCGCGCACTCCACGAACGCATGCCCCGTCTCGCGGCGCACCACGACCACGTCGGCGGCCGGCCGCTCGGGCAGCTCGTCGAGCCACTCGGGCGCGGCGCCGCCGGCGGGAAGCCAGGCCACCCGCCGGACGCGGTCGATCGGCAGCACCATCCGGCCCGTCGGGAGCGTCACGATTCCCTGCTCGCCCTCCTGCAGGAAGTCGGCGCCCGACAGGGTGCTCCCGTCGGTCGTCGTCACGAGCACCGCGGGCGGCGCGGGCTGATCTGCGACCTCGCTGACGACCCGGCGAATGCCCTCCACGGCGAGAGCCTGCTCGTCGCCCTGGGCCTCGATCCGGATCGTGTCGGCCTCGATCGCCACGAGCCTGCCCCGCACCGGCTCCCCCGCGACCCGTTCGAGCCGCACGGTCGGCGCGGCCGGCTCCGCCGCGCCGACCGTGACGGTCACGATCAGCACGTTCAGCGCTGCCAACCTCGCCAGCCGCCTCACGGCGCATCCTCCCCGCCGGTCGCCAGCCGCTTGAAATACTCCTCGATCGCCTCGCGGTAGTGCGGGGGATACTCGCGGCCGATCTGCTGCAGCGCGGCCTCGCGTTCGTGTGGCGGCAGGTCGCCCCAGCCGTCGCCGGTGCCCAGGTCGCGATTGCGAACCTCCCCCTTGCCCTGGCCGCGGGCGATGCGGCTGTCGTCCATCGGTCGGCCCGCCGCCCCTCCCGGGCCGCCTCCGCCGGCGCCCGCCGCACCGGCCTGGCCCTGCCGCTGTTGCTGCTGCTTCTCGAGATCTTCGATCAACTTGTCGAGCGACTCGAGCACTCCCTGTTGCACGCGGCGGGTCTCGGGGCCGGCGCGGCCGAGGTCGAGGCGGCGACGCACGTCCCGCATCCGGCGGGCGATGTGGTCGAGCGAGTCCGACTCCACGCCGGCGATGTCGGCCCGCAAGAGCCGCGCCAGCCGGAGGTAGCGGGCGGGCAGCTCGTCGCTCCGCTCGAGCAGGCGGTCGAACGATTCGAGGGCCGCCTCGCGATCGAGCAGCCAGTGCTGGCAGCAGCCGCGGTGGAAGAGCAGCGTCGCCGGATCGATCGCCGTGGCGACGTCGAGGTCGGCCAGCAGCGGCAACGCCTCGTCGAAGCGGTCGCGCCGAACCAACTCGCGGCCGAGCCAGAGCTTGACGGCCTGGCGTCCGAAGTCGGACGCCGACGAGGCGTCGAGCCAGGCGACGTCGCGCCCGGGGCCGCCCGGCGCGGCCCGCAGGTCGGCCGCCCGCGGGTCGACGGCCGCGGCGGTCTCCATCGCCACATCGACCAGGTCGACCGTCGTGCCGGCCGTCGTCAGGCGGTCCCAGATCGCCTCCACCTGCGGGACCGCGCCGGGACCGGCCGCCTCGCTCGCCCAGGCGACCGCGCGGCGGCGGAGGTCGTCGGCGGAGGGAGGCGCCCAGGATGGATCGCGGGCCAGTTCCCGATCGCCGGCGGGGGCCACGCGAACCGGTTCGCCCGCCCCGACGGCGACCCCGCCGGCGGCTGCCACGAGGACCGCGGCGATGATCGCGGAGGGGCGCATGCACGGGGCTCGCGGGGGGCGGCTCGATCCACCCCAATCATACCGCCCGGCTAGCGTTCCGTGCGGCCGGCCACGATGTCGCGGGCGGCCCGCTCGATGGCACGCTGGCGGTCAGCCAGGCGGCCGAGCGCGGCCACGAGTTCGGCTTCGAGGGCCTCTTCCGCCCCGGCGTCGAGCAGCGTCGCGAACCGTTCGGTGCGGGCATTCACGCGGGCCTGCAGGCTGCGGAGCATCTTGAGCTCGGCGAGTTTGTCGACGAGCGGCTGCTCGCCGGGCTCGGCGGGCCGGCCGCCACCGGGCCCGGCCTGGTCCTGCCGCTGCTCGTCCTCGCGGCGCGACTTCTCGAGCGCCGCGAGGAGCTCCTCAAGGCCGGTGACGATGTCTCCCGCGATGCCGAGGGTGGCCGGGGCCAGGTCGCCCCGCGCGAGCCGGGTCGCCACCTGCGCCGAATCGTCCCGCACCTGGCCGAGCGCCTCCGGGATCGCCACGGCCGAACCGTCGTCGCGCACGAGCGTGAGCGCCCGGTCGGCCTCGGCCGTGACGGCCTCCTGCTCGCGGCCGAGCCGCGCCGCCTCGAGCTCGACCTCGCGGCGCGACATCGCCTCCGCGGCGGCGAGCTTCCCCGCGGCGGCGACGATCTCCCGCTCCGCCTTGAGCATCGTCCGCACCCGTGTCTCGAGCTGCACGAGCAGCCGCTCGACCTCCTCCTCCCGCATCTGGCGGAGGATCTCCTCGAGTTCGGCCCGGGCCGTCTCCAGCTCCTCGATCGCCCGTTGCTGCTCGGCCCGCGCCGCCTTCCGCTCGGCCTCGTGCAGCCGCCGCTCGGCCTCCTGCATCCGCCGTTCGGCGGCTGCGAGTCGCCGGCGGGTTCGCTCCGCCCGGGCCGGCTCGTCGTCGCCGGTCGGCTCCTGGTCCGCGGCAGCCCCATCGCCCGCCGATCCATCCATGGGCTGACCCGCCGGCTGCTGCTCGCCGCCGGCTTGCCGCGCGCCAGCCGGTTTCGCTTCCGCGTCGCCGGCCTGCGGCTCGTCACCGGGGCCGGCCTCGCGATCGCCCGCCTCGTCTGCGTCCCGTGCCTTCGCCTGGCCGCGGGCGCCGGGCCGCTCGTCGATCGCGCGGGCAAACTCGCCCACGTCGCCCGCCAGTTCCGCGGCGGCCTCCGCGGCCTCCCGCTGCCGTGTCGCGAGCGTGGCGTCGTCGTCCCCGGCCTCGGTCGAGCCCTCGATGTCGCGCTGCCGCGCAATCAGTTTCGCGATCCGGGAGAGGAACTGTCGCACCTCGCGCTTCGTGTCGGCGCGGTTGCGGTCGCCCCCCGCTTCCTCGAGCAGGTCGAGGAGGCCGCGAAACTGCTCCACCGCGGTCTCCTGGCTCGTGCCCGCCGCCAGCAACTGGCCCTCTTCGAGCAGGGTGACGATCCGGCCGAGGCGATCGCCCACCTCGGCCTCGCGGGCCTGCTCGAAGGCGTCACGCAGGACGGCCGCCCGGCGGGGATCGCTCGCCGCGAGCAGGTCGGCGAGCCGGAGGAACGACCGCTCGAGGTCGCGGTAGCGGGCGAGCAGGTCGGCCTCGCGCTCGGCGAGCGAGTTGGCCCCGGCCTCGGCCGCCGGTGCGGCCGGCTCGGCCACGACGGTGACCGGCCACGCGAGCACGGCCGCGACCGCGAGCCCCACGGCCCGGCCTGCCGTCGCCCTTCCGCGGTTCCGCATGCCGAGTCTCGCCTCTGCCGTCATTCGAGCAGCTCCCGGGCCTGCTTTCGCTGCCGTTCGAGGGTATCGCGCCGCAGCCGCTCCTGCGCGTCGAGCACCCCGCGAAGCTTGTCCACCACGTCGTTGAATGATTCCAGCTCCAGCATTCGTGCAAGCACGGCCCGCAGGGCCGCGAGCGCCGCATCGGCCCGCGGCGGGAGGTCACCGGCTGTCGCAGTGTCGGCAGCCGCGACCCGGCAGGCCGCGGCGAGCGAGGCGAGCGGACCGGTCGCCGCCGCGGCGAGGGGGTCGGCGATCTCCGTGACGAGCCGCGTCTCGAGCGCGGCTGTGAGCAGGTCGTTGTTGGCGAGCTCGGCCCGGATGTCGCGAAACGCCGCCGCGATCTCCCCGGTCTCGCCGACCGCCCGCGCCGTCGCCTCGGCCAGGCGGCCGGCCGCGGCAGCGGCGTCGTCCGCCGGCGCGTCGAGACCACGTCGCGCCTGCGCGAGGTCGTCGATCGCCGCCTCGAACCGCCGGCGCAGCAGCACCTCCCGCGCCTCGAGCATGGCCTGCAGCGACTCCCTCGAGACGACGTCGAGCGTCCATGTCTCGCTCGAGCCCACGTTCGGACCGCCGGCGAGCGTGCAGCCATCGCGGGCCATCACCACCACGCTCACCCGCTCGCCCACGACGGCGCCCAGGGGGGCGAGCGGAATCACGGCGGGCTGGTCGGCCGGCAGTTCGACGAGCGAGGCGCTGCCGCGGATCGTCGCGAGCGGTACGACGAGCGGATCGCCCCCCTTGGCCAGCGACACCGAAGCATCCGCCAGGCCGTGGTCGTCGGTCAGCGTGCCCACGATGGGCAGCCGGGCGGCCGGCGTGACGGCCGTCGAGATGCCTGCCAGCCGCAGGGCCAGCCGTGGCGGCTCGTCGGGCACGGCCGTGAGCACGAGCGTGATCGGCTCGCGGTTGGTGATGCCTTCGGTGTCGTTGAAGTTCGCTGCGAGCGTGCAGTCGGCGTCGAGCGAGGGAATCTCCGCGGTGAGCGCCGCGCCCGATGGTCCCGCGGCGGTGAACGACGCGACCACGCGGCCGTCGCCGGCATCAGCGGCCTCGGCCGGCTCGTCCGCGGCCACCGCCGGCTCGTCGGCGAATCGCCCCGTGAGCGTGCCGGCCGCCAGCGGCTTGGTGGCCGTGAGCGTCACCTCGACCCGCGAGCCGCGGGGCACGGGAATCACCCGCGAGGCGGGCGGGGCGCGGCGGCCACCGCCGAGGTAGTCCGGCAGCGTGCACTCCACCGTGGCGGCGGCCAGGGCCGGTGGATCGACCACGTCGAGGACGAGCCCGCGGAGCCGGGCATCGCCCCCGCGGATCTCGAGTTCGACGTTGTCGCCGACCGCGGTCAGGAGATGGCCGAAGGTCAGCCCGTCCGCGGCTTCGCTCCCGCGCGTGCCCATCCGCACCGTCTGCCACTCGCCGGCCCCGGAGCGGCTGCGGAGCTCCACGATCTCCGGC
The DNA here is from genome assembly GCA_046090525.1 of Planctomycetota bacterium. GTDB lineage: Bacteria > Planctomycetota > Planctomycetia > Pirellulales > UBA1268 > QWPN01. The sequence continues at coordinate 20,195 of JBJTAA010000019.1, read as the reverse complement.
ACCGGGCCGACCGCGGTCGCCCGGACGAGCAGGTCCACGTCGCTCCCCCGCGCCACCGTGCGCACGCCGTCGCGAAATCCCTCCGCCTCGAGCCGCACCCGGCGCGGCCACGGCGCGTCCTCGAGCAGCACCATCCGCCGTGCCCAGAGGGACGCCACGGCCGGACGAGCCGCGCCGAGGGCCGCCACGCTCGAGGCAGCGAGCATGCCGACCGCGGCGAGCCCCAGCAGCCGCCCACGGCGGAAGACCGCGGCCGGCGAGACCCGCCGCGCGAGCGCAGCGGCTGCAGAGAGCGTTCGATCCGCGAGGTCGCCATCCACCGGCTCGGCGGTGGCCTCGGCGAGCGTCACGGCGGTCGACAGCGTGTCGCCGCAGTCGGGCTGCCGCCGCTCGATGGCGAGCGCGAGCGCCCGGTCGCTCAGCGGCGTCGCGAGGCGGGCGATGAGCCGCGTGGCCAGGAGCCAGAGGAGCACGACCGCCGCCCCGGCGCCCGCCGCCCCGCGCACCCAGGCCGGCGGCTCGATCAGCCAGTCGAGCAGGAGCGAGCCCCAGAAGATGGCCGCGGCTGCCACGGCGAGGAGGGCGAGCGACTCGACCCAGATCCACACCCGTGCCTCGCGCCGCACCCGGGCCAGGAGCCGGCCGAGCGGTTCGACCAACGCGGCTGATGGGGCGGGTGCCGGCATGCGTGAGGGGCTTTCAGGCGAGTTTCGCGAGCCGGCGCACGATCCACTCGAGGCACAGGCAGCCGCCGCCGAGCGCGAGGAGCGCGGCGTTGAGCCGCTGCTTGAAGTCGACGTCGGCCGCACCGGTTTCATACTCCCGCCGCGAGCGGTCGGGAAACGACGCGGCGAGGGCTTCCGACTCGGCCACCGACCAGGCGCCCGCCGCCGGGAACCGGGCGGTGCCGCCGGTGCGGTCGGCAAGCTGCGTGAGCAAGGCACGGTCGAGCCGGGGGCGGGCCAGTTCCCGGTCGGGGAGTTGCACCTGGATCCGCCTCACGAGCCGTTCCGTGGCGGGGCCGGCGCCGAAGTCGGCCTCGATCCGCCAGCCTCCCTCGCGAGCCGCAACGAAGCCGCCCTGGTAGGTGCCCGGGCGGCCGGGCTCCGGCAGGAGTGGCACCGGCAGGGCCGTGCCATCGGGCCCGATCGCCCGCGCGGTCAGCGGCCGGGCGGCGGCCGCCGACTGATCGTCGGCCAGGACGAGCCGCACCTGCACGGTGCCGCCGATCGGATGGCGGTCGCGATCGACGAGCAGTCGGGCCCGCTGTGTGCCCCGCATCAGCCGCCCCTGCGAAACATGCCGCACGAGCTGGGCGATCAGCCGCTCGTAGGCCGCGTCGTCGATGCTGCGCAGTCGCCACAGTTCGCCGCTGCCCACGTAGAAGACGCTGCCGGAGCCGTAGAGCTGCCCCGCCAGATAAATCTGCCGCGGCTCACCAGCCGCCGCTCCGGGGTGGGCCACCCGGGCGTAGATCGTGGCACCGGGCTTGGCCTCGTCGGCCGGGAAGCAGGCATACACGCCCGGGAACTCGGACCAGACGACCCGGCTCGCCTCGCTCCCCGCGGCCAGCCAGAGAAACTCGGCGTCGATGCCATCCCGCGTGAACTCCAGCGGCATCGGCTCTTCCTCGCCCGCCGCGCCGCCGAGCGGCAACTGCTCCGTCCGCCGCAGCTCCACCGGGAACAGGCCGCGCAGCGGGGCCGCCCGCGGATCACCCGGCCAGGAGGCCGTGTGGATGCCGCCCGCCACGAGTACGAGCCCGCCCGACTGCCGCGCCACCCACCGCTCCAGCCGCGACCAACCCACCGGCTCGAGCAGCCTCCAGTCGTAGTCGATCGCCACCACGGCGTCGTAGGCGGCCAGCGCCTCGTCGGACGGCGGAAAGGCGTCGAGGATCCGCCGGGCATCCTGCGACATCCCCGCCGCCGCCGTGCCGAGCAGCACGTCCACCTCGAAGCTCGGATCGCGATGCAGCACGTTCCGCAGGAACTGATATTCGCGGCCCGGGCCGCCGGCCATCAGGAGCACCCGCGTGACGCGATCCACCACCTCCACGGCCGCGGCCTGCATGTCGTCGCCGGGGGCGGTGTCGGCGGCGGGCGGCCGGACGCGGACGGCGAGCGTGCGCGGGCCGGGCGTCGCCAGGCCGGGCACGTCGAACCGCACCGCCGCGAGTTCGCCGTCGGCGGCGAGCACGGCGTCGAGCGTGTCGAGCACGCGTCCGGCCGCGGCCGGTGCCGCCTCGTCCGCGGGCTGTTCCACCAGCTCGACGGTGACGGTCGTGCCCTCGAGGGCCTGCGCCTGCAGGTAGGCCGTGACCGAGAAGGTGTCGCCGGGAAACACGCGGGCCGGCACGATCACGTCGGCCACCCGCACGTTGACCGGCAGGACGTCGCTCCCCAGCCCGACCGCCTCGACCCGCACGCCCGCCTTCGCCAGCCGCGCGGCGGCGGCCGGGGGATCGATGCCGGCGTTGTTGCCGCCGTCGGTGAGCAGGATCACGCCCGCCAACACGCCCCCCGGCTCCCGGTCGAGCACGGCGGCGAGTGCCTCGCCGAGCCTCGTTTCATAGCCCTGCGGCGCGACCGCCTGCGGCCAGTCGGGTTCCACGCGGTCGCCCACGTCGCTCGCCTGGTTCGCCACCGGCAGCAGGGCCACCGGCTCGGCATCGGCGTCGAACCGCCAGACCGACACTTCCTGCCGCGGCGCGAGCGCCGCGAGCAGCCCGCCCGACTCGAGCAGGTCCAGGGCACGGCGGCCGCGGGTCTCGGTGTCGCCGCCCTCGTGGTCCGAGAGCGACATGCTGGCGCTCGAGTCGACGAGCACAGCCACGCGGGAGGGAAAGACGAGCTCGTGCTCGGCGATCCGCTGGATGTCGAGCACCGCGACCAGGACGGCGGCGGCCGCGCCGAGCCGCAGCATCGCCAGGAGCGCCCGCAGCGAGCGTGGCAGTTCGGCCGCGTCGCGGCGCACCATCCAGATCACGAAGGCGGCGAGCCCGCAGGTCGCGGCGACCGTGGCCGGCAGCTGCCACCAGGCATCGAAGCCGTCGAGCAGTCGGCTCGTGAGCCGATGCTCGACCGTGTCGGCGAGGAGGCAGCAGGCTTGCGGGGGCATGGCGGATGACGAAGGCGGAGGGTCAGCGGCGGCGACGCGCCGGGGCGGTCTGGTAACTGGCGGCGCGGGCGACGAGCTGCTCGAGCACGAGCACGGCCACGAGCCCGAGCAGCAGCGGCCGCGCCAGCGGCACACCCGCCAGCGTGCCGCCCGGGTCGAGCGCGTCGGCCGCCTCGAACTTGAAGGGCACGCCTGCCAGCTGGCGGGCGAGTCGCTCGAAGCCGGCCCGCTCGAGGCGGCCCTCGGCCGGGTCGATCGTGACGGCCACCGTCCGCTCCTGTTCGCTGCCGTCCACGCGCTTCCAGCGGGCGGCGTAGGCGCCCGGCACCGTCGTGGTCAGGCGGGCCTCGACGCCCGCGGTGGGGCGGCGGTCGCCGGCCGACGATTCCACCGGCGCGGCCATCTGCCGGACGAGCGCGCCGTCGGGCGGCACCAGGAAATCCACCTCGATCGCGTCGTCGCCCGGCGCGAGCGCGACCCGGAAGACGTCACCCACGCGGAGCGTCTCGCCCCGCCGACGCTGCCGCGCGACGTGGCTCTGCAGTTCGAGCATCACCACGACCCAGCTGGGGTTGCCGCGGGCCCAGTTGTTCCAGGTGGGTGCGGCGGTGGTCAGCACGGCCGCCACCAGTCCCTTGCCGAAGGGCCGCTCCACGGCGAGTGCCGCGCCGTCGCGGAGCGACAGCAGCCGCCGCAGGCCCCGCGCGGCCTGTTCGTCGAAGCCCCGCTCCACCGCCATCACCCGCTCCACGCGGACGGCGTCGAGCAGCGGGTTGCGGCTGCCGGAGAGGACGGCGACCACCGGATGCGATTCGGCGACGATGTCGGGCACCCCGCCACCGCCGGCGGCCGGCAGCACTTCGACACTCCCGGCCAGCGGCACCGGGAAGAGTCCTTCGCCCCCGCGGTGGAGGGTCTGGTTCACGAGGTCGGCCCTCGTTCGTGGGCCGCAGAAGAAGACCACGCCTCCGCCCGCGGACGCATGCGCCTCGAGTGCCGCGATCGCCGCGGCGTCGAGCCGCTCCACGTCGAGCACCCAGATCACGTCGTAGGCCGCCAGGTCGGTGGCGCCCAGGGCGGCCGGCGCGACCGTCCGCGGCCGCAGCCCCGTCGCCGCCGCCGCGCCGGGCGCAAGCGCGGTCGCCACGTGGAATGCGTCGCCGCCGGGTGCGGTGGCATCCTCGTCCGCGACGAGGAGAACGTCCACGCGATCGACCACGTCGAGCACGCCCGAGCGGGCGTCGTCGGCCGGCAGTCGATCGGGCGGCAGGCGGGCCTCGACGACGTGGCCGCCCGGCGCGGGGAAGCGGACGTCGAATCGACGGGTGACCGTGCCGCCGGGCGGGATCTCGGCGATCTGGAGCCCGGGCCGCTGGGCGCCGTCCTCGCGCAGTTCGACCGTCACGTCGCGGGCCGGGCCGGGACCGTCGTTGCGGATCTCCACCTCGACCGGCACGAGCACGCCGGCGGCCGGCACACCGCCGGCGGCCTCGAGCCTCGTGAGCGTGAGGTTCGTGTCGGCCGCGCCGGGGGCCGGGTCGAGGCCGCAGTCGACGAGTCGGATCGTGAGCCCGGCCTCGGCGGCCTCGCGCACCGCCGCGGCGGCCTCCTCGTCCTGCCAGTCACGCAGGCGGAAGTCGCTCACCAGCCAGAGCGTGCCGCCGCCGGTCTCGCCGGCGAGGGCCGCCGCCCGGGCCAGCGGCTCACGGGGGCCCGTCGCCAGCCAGCCGGGGGCCGTGCGGTCGAGCTCGGCCTCGAGGCGATGAACCGTCTCGGGCGTGGCCGGCCCGCGCGGCACGAGCAGCGGCGCCGCGTCGCTTCCCAGCTGCGAGAACAGCCCGACTGCGAGCTCGTCCCCCCGCGCGGCTGCGTCGGCCGCGATGCGCCCGACGGCACTGCGGCCCCGCATGAACGCCGTCGCCGCGCCGTCGCCGCCGGTCTTGTCACCCATCGACAGGCTGTCGTCGAGAAGCACGAGGTGCAGGCCGCCGCTGCCGAACAGGCCGCCGACGGCCGACCGCCAGCGGGGCTCGGCGAGCGCGAGCACGAGCCCCGCGATGGCCGCCGTGCGCAGGGCCAACAGCAGCAACTGCCGCAGGAGCACCCGGGTGCGATACTTCTTCTGGCTCGCGAGCAGCAGTTCCATCGCCGCGAACCGCACCCGCTTGTGCCGCAGCAGGTTGATGAGGTGGATCAGGAGCGGAGCGGCCACGAGCGGCAGCCCCCACCAGGCGAGCGTCGGAAAGTCGAAGGCGGGCATGCGGGCTTCCGGCGCTACGTGGCGAGGCGGGTGCGGCGGGCCAGGAACCGCACGAGCGGCGTCTCGGCCGGCTCGCCGGTCCGGGCGAGCACGTAGTCGGCCCCCGCGCTCGCGGAGCGGCGGCGGACGTCGGCCAGGAACGCGTCGAGGGCCTCGAGGTAGCCAGCCCGCAGCGCCCGCGGGTTGCAGGCGATCGCGTCCGGGAGTTCGAGCCCCTCGAACCGGGTCGGCCCCTCGAAGGGAAACTCGAGTTCGTCGTCATCCATGACGTGCAGGACGGCGAGGTCGTGGCCCCGCCGGGCCAGCAGCCGCAGGCCACGGAGGATGCCCTCGCGGTCGCCCAGGAAGTCGGAGATCACCACCACCAGGCCGCGCCGCGGCAGCGTCTCCGCCAGCCGGCGCAGCGCCGGCAGGAAGTCGGTCTCGCCGGCGTTCCGCGGAGCCTCGAGCGCGGCGCAGACCTCGGCCAGTTGGCTCTTGCGGGTGCGGGCCGGCACGGTGGTCCGGAGGCGGTCGTCGAACAGGGCCACGCCCGCGGCGTCGCCGTGCGAGAGGGCGAGCCAGGCGAGGCTCGCGGCCAGCGTGGCGGCATGGTCGTATTTCGTGGGCCGGTCGCCGCCGCCGTAGTCCATGCTCGCCGAGCCGTCGACCACCAGCGTGAGCCGCAGGCTCGTCTCCTCCTCGAACTCCTTGACCGTGAGCCGATCCTGGCGGCCCCAGACCTTCCAGTCCACGCGGCGGAGGTCGTCGCCCGCCACGTAGGGGCGATGCTGGAGGAACTCCACGCTCTGCCCCTTGTAGGGGCTCTTGTGCAGGCCGGCGAGCACGCCCTCGACGACGCCGCGGGCGCGCACCTCCAGCCGGGCGATCCGCCGGATCGCCTCAGGACGCAAATATCGTCTGGAACCGCGGATCACGGGCGAGTGCATCCTCGTGGGTGGGCGTGTCGGCGAGCAGCCGCTCGATGATCGCGTCGGGGGTGACGCCCTCGCTCTCCGCCGCGAAGCCGACGACGATCCGGTGCCGTAGCACCGGCGCCGCCAGGGCCCGGATGTCGTCGGCCGCCACGTGGCTGCGGCCCTGCAGGAGCGCCCGCGCCTTGGCCCCCACGATCAGGAACTGCACCGCCCGCGGGCCCGCGCCCCACACGAGCTGGTCGGAGACGTAGTCGGGCACGCCCGGCTCGCCGGACCGCGTCTGCCGCACGACCGCCAGCGCGTAGCGCACGAGGTGGTCGCTGATCGGCACCTGCCGGACGCTCCGCTGGAGGGCCACGATGTCGGCGGCCGTCAACACCGGCCGCGCCTCCTCCTCGGCCGCTCCGGTGGTCCGCTTCGCGATCTCGAACTCCTCGGCGAAAGAGGGATAGCGGACGAACACCTTGAACATGAAGCGGTCCTGCTGCGCCTCGGGCAGCGGGTAGGTGCCCTCCTGCTCGATCGGGTTCTGCGTGGCCAGCACGAAGAAGGGATCGACGAGCTGATGCCGCACGCGGCCCACGCTCACCTGCCGCTCCTGCATCGCCTCCAGGAGCGCGGCCTGCGTCTTGGGGGGCGTGCGGTTGATCTCGTCGGCGAGCACGACGTTCGCGAACAGCGGCCCCTCGAGGAACCGGATCTGCCGTTGCCCGGTGGCCCGGTCCTCCTCCAAGACGTCGGTGCCGACGATGTCGGCGGGCATCAGGTCGGGCGTGAACTGGATCCGGCTGAACGAGAGATCGAGGCTCCGGGCCAGGGTGCTCACGAGCAGCGTCTTGGCCAGTCCCGGCACCCCCTCGAGCAGGCAGTGGCCCCGGCTGAAGAGGCTGATGAGCAGTTCCTCGATCACCTGCTCCTGCCCGACGATCACGCGGGAGAGCTGCTGGAGGATGGCGTCATGGGCGGCGTGCAGCCGCTCGACGGCGGAGGCCGGAACGTCGGTCATGGAAGCTCCTGGGGCGGCCGGTCAGCGCTGGTAGATGGGCAGCATGCCCTTGTCCAGTTGGAGGATCGTCAGGTTCGTGGCGGTCGTGTAGGCGTTGCCGATGTAGCCCTGGGCCCAGTAGACGCCGTCGCGGTCCTGCCGGGCCTCCTCCACGAGCCGCCGCTCGACCTGGTCGCGATACGCCTCCCAGGCCTCGCCCCCCTCACGATACATCACCTGCGCGTAATAGAAATGCGCATAGTGCCAGTGGCCGAAACTGTTGTTGGCGATGTTGCCGAGGTGCTTCCGCGCGTAGGTCAGCATCCGCGGCACATGAGTGTCGTCCTCCTCGCCCGCGTTGAACAGGCAGGCGATTGCCGCGGCCGAGATCGCCGGCCGTCCGCCGCCCCCCTTGGAGCTGTACTGCACGCCGCCGTCGGGCAGGGTGCAGGCGTGGATGTAGCCGATCGCCCGGTCGATGATCTCGCGCGAGACGGGAATGCCGGCGTTGCGGCAGCCGCGGAGGCCCTGCACCTGGGTGATGGTGGTCGAGCCCTCGTCGAAGTCGTTCCCGTCGGCCGCGCTCACGTAGCCCCAGCCCCCGTCCTTCGTCTGGGCGCGTCCCGAGAACTCCACCGCCCGCGTGAGCACGTCCACGAGTTCCTCGCGCCGCCGCTCGTCCTCCTCCTCGCCGAGCACCTGCGAGAGGAAGAGCATCGCGAAGCCGTGGCCGTAGGTGTAGCGGTCGTCGGTCTTGGGGTCGCCGATCAGCCCGTTGGGCCGCGACCGGCTCACGAGATAGTCGACCGCCCGGCGGATCGGCTCGGCGTGCCGGCCCTGCGACGTGGTCGAGCCCTCCATCAACAGCGCGGTGCCCGCCAGGGCGGTGATCGCCGTCGGATAACGGCCCTCGTTGGCCGCCCAGCTGCCGCGCCGCGACTGCCTGGCGGCCAGCCAGTCGAGCCCGCCCGCGACCACGTCGTCGACCTTGGGGGGCGCGGCGGGGCAGGAGCCCGCGAGTGCGGCGGCGAGCAGGCAGGCGGCCACGAGACCGCGGCCGAACCGGGTCGGCTTCGGCATCCTCATTCCTCCTCCGCGACGTCCGGCCGTCGCCCCTCAAGTTCGCCGCCGATCAGGTCGATGCCGGTGGCCCGGGAGAGCGGCCGGCCCCGATTCTGGAACGGCGGCCGCGGGGCCATCGGCCCCCCGGTGAACGCGAGCACGAGCCTGCCGCCGCCGATGCCGGCGTCACCGATCGTCACGGTGTGGTCGTCGGGGTCGCCCGTGAGTTCGCAGCTGCCCGCCGTCGGTCCCTCGAGCCGGATCCGGTCGTCGTCGAACACGGCGTGGCCGGTCCGCTTGTCGAGGCAGAGCACGCCGAGCGAGGGCTGGCCGCTGGCCCGGGGCTGGATGATGCGGCAGAACACGAGCAGCGGCAGGCCCGGCGGCTGGGCGGTGTGCAGGCAGTGCCGTTCCACGACCGCCGGCATCGGCCACAGCGGCCGGCCATCGTCGCGATCCACCGCCCACACCGCCCCCGACAGCGGCGCGGCGGCGCCGCCGCTGAACAGCAGCGGCTCGAGCGGCGAGATGTCGGCGGCCTCCTGGTCGTCGACGTCGTCGCTCCCGGCGAGCACGAGGTAGCGATCCTGCCAGGCCTGCACGTGCAGCCGCTCGCAGCGGCGGGGCATCGCGGGCAGTTCGCTGCGGAACACGACGCCGCCGTCGGCGAGATCGAACACGGTCAGGAGGCCGTCGGGTTCGAGCACCGCGAGCCGGCCGTCGCCCGTCTCGGCGGCCCGGCCCTGGCCGTGAAAGACGCCGAGCGGACGGACTTCACGATCGGCGGGGTCGACCAGGTCGAGACGAACCTGCGACAGGATCGCCGGCAGCGCCGGCTCATCGACAGGCTGCACCACCACGAACCGGCGGCCGAGCCCGGCGAGCCGCTGCCGCCTGTGGGGCACGTCGAGCGCATGGACGAGCCGACCGTCGGACGTGGCCAGCACGAGCGAGCCCCGGCCGTCGGCCGTGCAGCCGCAGAGAAACTCGCCGTCCACGAACCATTCGAGGCCCGCGGGCAGCTGGTCACGTCGCCAGAGCAGGTCGCCGCTGGCCGGATCGAGCACCGCGACCGATCGCTGCCCCGGCACGATGAGCGCCTGCGGCAGCGCCGTCAGGCCACGCCCGCCGGCCCGCGGGCGGTCGTCCGGCTCGCCGATCCGCATGCCGAGCGGCACACCGCCGTCGCGCACGACGCGGCCGCCGATGCCCGGGCCCCACCGGGCCCCGGGGTCGTCCGCCAGCGTGCCCAGGTCTTCCGCCGTCCAGAGCGGCCGCTCCCGTCCGTCCCGGCCGCCGAGCTCGTAGGCGAAGAGTCCCGCGGTCGACCGGACGAACAGCAGGCGCTCGGCCGCCGCCACTTCGACCGCTCCTGATTGATTCAGAAACTGCAGCCCGAAGCCGCCGCCCAGGCCGGCGACGGTGAGCGGCGGTGTCAGGCGGCGGCCGAGATCATCCGTGACGATCAGTTGCTGCCGGGAGGCATCGATCGCGGCGCGCGAGGCGGCGCTCCGCACGCCGGCCGCCAGCGTGAGCTGGAGCGGACGCAGCTGCGGCGGGCTTCCGGCCGTGCCCTCCTCGCCGTCGCCGCGCATGTCGCGCCGCTCGACTCGGCCGAGGGGCCAGGCTGAATCGGCAGTGATCGTGTCGGCGGCGAGCGGGATCATCGGGGATGCGGTGGGGGCGTCGTCCGGGGCCGCGACCTCCCCGCGGAACGACTCGAGGGCGGGATGCGGCCCGAGCCGCCCGGCGATCGTCGCCAGTCGTCGCCGCCGCAGGGCCGGCGCGGTGGTCGCGGCGGCCTCCGTCAAGAGTTCGCGGCAGGCCTCGTCGATCGCCCTGCGCAGCGGCTCGTCGGCGGCCGCCGTGAGCCGCTCGAGGCGGCTCCGCAGCCAGCGATCGACCGCGATCGTGAGCCGTGGGTCGGCCGGATCGTGGAGGAAATCGACATCCTCGGTCGGTCGCGTCGCCAGGAGCCGCCGCAGGCCCTCCCAGGCCGCCGGAGCGTCGGCTCGTGCGAGGAATCCATCCACGATCGCGCGGTCGACGTCGGCGGGGACGTGCTCCGTCACGGCGGCCGGAAACTCGGCCCACCGCCGCGCGGCGGCGGGAAAGTCGATCTGCAGGGCGCTGACGACCGCCGCCGCGAGGTCGCCGGGCGGAATCGTGAAGTCCGTGGCCGCGGCCGCGACGGCGAGGGCATCGAGGCCGGCCTGCACGTCGCCCGAGTCGATCGCCGCCTGGCCCCGCCAGTAGGCGGCCCAGGGGCTGTCGGGATCGCTCGTGCGGGCCGTCTCGATCCGGCCTTCGAGCGCCGCATCCTGGTGGAAGACGTCGAGCGAGTCGACGCCGCGCGAGATCACCTCGCCGCGATGGGCCACGAGATTGCCCGGGATGCCACCGCCGCGACCGGCGGAGCGCCCCACGATGCTGCCGTCGTCCAAGGCGATCTCGAGCACGCCGGGGCCGTCGCTCGGCAGCAGGAGCGCCCGCGGCGTGAGGATGCCGCGGCCGCTGGGCCGCACGCCGTCGCCCAAGCGGCGGTCCCAGAGGCGCTTGCCGGTGCCGAGATCGAGCGCCTCGACGCCTCCGGCATCGACCACGAGCAGTCGGTCGTCGAGCCCGCCGGCGATGGCGATCCGGCCCGGCCGCTGCCGCTGCCAGATCGGCCGGCCATCCCGCAGGCCCAGGCAGAGCAGGAGATTCGCGTCGAAGGGCGCGAGGATCACGCGGTCGGCGGCGATCACGGGCGCCGGTTCACCCGGCCAGACGGGCTCCTCCAGGGCCGGTTCGGCCCGGAAGCCGCCCCGGTCGCGGCCCGATTCCGGCCGCGGGTAGGCATGGGCCCAGAGCAGCGACCGCGTGGCGACATCGATCGCCACCACGCTCCCGCCGCCGATCGGGCAGACCAAAACGCCCTCGGCGAGCGCGGGCGTGAGCCCTGCCAGCCGCCGGGGCGCCGCCTCGGCCGAACTGATCGCGTCGCCGTCGTCGTAGGTGGCCAGCGGCTGCACCCAGCGGAGCGCCGCGTCGTCGGCCGACCTCGCCTCGACGCGCACCTCTCCCCGCTCCTCCACGAGCACGAAGAGCTCGTCGCCGACGACGAGTGGTGGCCCCAGGTGCCAGCGGCTCGCGGCCTCGTCGCGTCCCTCCTCGGCGCCGCGGTTGCGGCCCTGCAGCCGCCAGCGGACCGCGCCGGTGGAGAGCTCATAGGCGGAGAGCATGTTGCCCTCGTCCCACGAGGCTGCGATGCCGCCGAAGGGCAGGCGGCCCGCGCCGAGCCCACCGCCCCGCTCCGCGATGAACGCCTCGGGTCGGCCCTCGACGGCGAACACGAGCCGCCCGTCGCTGGCGAGATTGCCGCTCGTGGCGTCGCGAAACACGCGGGGCGGGCCCGCGGCCGACGCGTCGGCATCGACCTCGGTCGCGGCCACGCCGGAGGCGAGCCAGAGCCGCCGCCCCGACTCGAAGTCGACCGCCAGGATGCCGAGCGCCGTCTGCACGACGAGCCGGTCGCCGACGGCCAGCGGCGTGCCGGCCGGCGCGAGCGGATCGCCGGCGGCGAGCGCCGCCTGCCGTTCCTTCTCCAGGCGCCGCGCCTCCTCGGGGTGGCGGACGAGCGGCACGCGATAGCGGGGCACGAGCAGCGGTCGCGTGGCTTCGACGACGCCGTTGCGTGCCGGCGTGCCCCGAAACTGCCGCCACTCGCGGCCGGCCACCGCCGGTCCGGCCGCGCCGCCGACCTGGCCGGCCAGCCATTCCGCCGCGCCGGCGGCATCGAGCGGGATCGTCGTCTCGCTTCCGGCCAGCCGCACGCCGCTGCGGCCCAGCCGCGCGGCTTCGGCGAGCAGCCGTTGGGAGGCCTCGCGGTCGCCCGCGGCCGACACCGCGACCGCCCGCAAGAGCGCGAGCGTGGGGCCGAGATCGGCGGTGGCCGGCGTGCCCGCGAGTCGCTCGAGCCAGGCCGCGGCCGCGAGTGGCTGGCCTGCCTCGAGCGCCGTGACCGCTGCGATCAGCGCCGCGTCGCGGCCCGCGGGCGTGTGGAGCCACCGGCGGGCCACGGCCACGATGGCGGTGACGTCGTCGGCGGCGATGGCGGCCGCGAGCCGTTTCTCCGCGCGGCCGCTGAAGAGCCGCTCGTACGCTTCCCGGCCCGGCCGCGGCAACTGCTGCACGAGCGCAGCCGCCTCGGAGCGGATGCTGCCGCGGGTGGTCGCGGCACCGCCCGCGACGAAGGCGTCGCGGTCGTCGGCCAGCAGTTCGTCGAGCGCCGCCGCGGCGTCGGACCACCTCGCATCGGCGACGAGCCGGCGGGCGCGGTCAAGGAGCCGTTCGCGGCCGCGATCCCCGGGCAACAGCACGCCGGGCTCGGCGACGGCTTGGTCGGCGTCGTCGGTTGGCGCGGCGGCCGCCGCGTCGGCGGGCATCAACTCGGCAGGGCCGTCGGCCTCGAACAGGTTGCCGCCGTCGTCAGGCTGGGCGTGCGCGGCGAGCGACAGCAGGGTGAGGGTCGCGGCGAGCAGGAGGTCGCGGACGCAGCTGCAACCGCTCGGCGGGGTGAGCGAGCCGGGCGTGCTGCAGCCCTCGGGCCCGGCGTCGCTCGCGTCTTCTGCCATGGCGGATGAGGCCCGCGGGGCCAGACCGTGCTCCTCGGGATCGGGGCGGCTGGCGCGACGGCCAGCCGAGCCCGCTCCGACACCCTCATCCTACCAGTCGGACGGTCGATCCGGCCCGTCCGGGCCGCTCTTCTGCCGAGTTTTCCGCGGCTTTCGCGGTCGCCAGGGTGTCCGGGAAACGCCTCGCAGGGGCCAGAAAAAGGCCGTTTTGTGCGGATGAAAGGGATTTTTTGGTTGCAATTTCGCCCCCAGTCCGTCTAATCACGCTCTCGTTCGGCGGATACGGCCGAGTTTCGAGGGTATCGTCGGCGGATTCGCGGCGGGGGTCGCCGCGGTTTCACACTGGCAATTTTGGAGGTTTTGGCACATGGCGAAGAAGTCCGGAAAGAAGCCCATGACGAAGACGGAGATCATGCGAAGCATCTCCGAGACCACCAACCTTCCCAAGAAGGACGTGGTGGCGGTGATGGAGGCGCTCGCCTCCGAGATCCACAAGGCCCTCAAGGGGGGCGGCGCTGGGGTGTTCTCGATCCCCGGCCTCGTGAAGATCGAGCGGAAGAAGGTTCCCGCGCGGCCGGCCCAGAAGGGCGTTCGCAACCCGTTCACGGGTGAGCTGCAGGACCGTCCGGCGAAGCCGGAAAGCGTGAAGGTCCGCGTCCGGGCCCTCAAGAACCTCAAGGCGATGGTCACCGGCTGATTGCCGGCATAAACCGCCGAGCGAATCACGACGGGCGGCGCCGCACTCGCGGCGCCGCCCGTTTCGCATTCCGCGGCCGGACGCGGCCCCCGGCCCGGCACCGGTGTTCAACGCGATGGCCGCCCCGCCCGTGGAGCAGGCTTAAAGCCTGCCGAGAGGGGAGCCGGTGGCTCGGCAAGCTGGGCGGTCTTGGTGGCGAGTTGAGCGGCCCGGCCCGTCGATTCGGCTCCGGCCCGGGCGGTCGCCGAGCCGATAGCCTTCGCAGACCAGCGGACCGAGAGCCCTGCACCGCCTTTCGCCATGACGACGCTTCGGCACTGTCCCCTGCTCGAGCGGCCCGGCCCGTCGCGGCGGCTCGACGTGGCCCCGGCGCCGTGGGACGTGCGGCAGTGCCTCGAGACCGGGCTCGTGTTCCTCGCGAATCCGCCCGCCCAGGAGCGGTTCATGGAGGAGTTCGCCTGGGAGGTGACGCATGCCGAGGAGGCGCTGCGGCGGCAGCGGGAGGAGCCCTTCGTGGCCGCGGTCAGCCGGGCCGCGAAGCGATTCCGGCACCGGTGGCTCAAGCGTGACAAGCTCGTCGGCATCGTCCGCGGCATCGCCTGTCGGCGGCCGGCCGGGCCGATCCGCCTGGTCGACATCGGCTGTGCCGACGGGGGGCTCTTCGGCCGGCTCATCGACCGGCTTCCCGCCGCGGTCGCCGCGCGGATCGAACCGGTCGGGATCGAGATCTCGACGCAGCTCGCGGCTCGCGCCGACGCCCGGCTCCGGCGGCACAACGGCCGCTGCCTCCATGCCTCGGGCGTGACGGGCCTGAGGCAGCTGCCGGCCGCGAGCATCGACGTGGTGATCCTGTCGTGCGTCCTCGAGCACGAGCTCGATCCGGTGCCCCTGCTCGCCGGCTGCCGCGAGCGGCTGGCCGCCGATGGGCTCGTCGTCGTCAAGGTGCCGAACTACGCCTGCCTCGCCCGGCGGCTGCGGGGCCGACGCTGGTGCGGCTACCGCTGGCCTGACCACGTGAACTACTTCACGCCCCGCTCGCTCGCCGCCACCGCCGCGCTCGCGGGCCTGCGGGTGAGCCGCATGGGGCTCCTCGATCGCTCGCCGCTGAGCGACTCGCTGTATGCCGTGTTCGGGCCCGCTGCGGGGGCCGCGCCCCGGCTGGCCCGGGCGGGCTGAGCGGCCGAGTGGCCGCCACCACGTCGATTCCGTATCCTCCCGGCATGCAACCGACGCTCCTCGTCCTCGCCGCCGGTATGGGCAGCCGCTACGGCGGCCTGAAACAGATCGACCCGATGGGCCCGGCGGGCGAGACCCTCCTCGACTACTCGGTCTTCGACGCGCTGCGGGCCGGGTTCGGGCGGGCGGTGTTCGTGATCAGGCCCGACTTCGAGGCCGCCTTCCGCGAGCGGGTCTTGGCGCGGTTCGCGGGCCGGATCGAGACGGCGCTCGCCTTCCAGACGCTCGACATGCTGCCCGCGGGATTCGCCGTGCCGCCGGGCCGCGAGAAGCCCTGGGGCACGACCCACGCGATCCTCTGCGCCCGCGACGTGGTGCGGGAGCCGTTCGCGATGATCAACGCCGACGACTTCTACGGCCGCGACTCGTTCGCCGTCCTGGGACGACGGCTGGCGACGCTCACCCCCGACTCGACCGCCTACTGCATGGTGGGCTTCACCCTGGCCGGCACGCTCTCGGACCACGGCACCGTGGCCCGTGGCGTCTGCCGCACCGACGAGCGTGGGTTTCTGGCCGACATCCAGGAGCTCACCGGCGTGGGCCGGGTGGCCGGCGGGGGTGTCCGCGGCGAGGGGAGGAACGGCCCGGTGGAGCTCACCGGGGCGGAGCCGGTCTCGATGAACATGTGGGGCTTCACGCCGCGGATCTTCCCGCAGCTCGAGGACGATTTCCGGCGGTTCCTCGCGGCCCACGGCAGCGAGCCCAAGAGCGAGTGCTACATCCCGATGTCGCTCGGCGCCCTCGTCCACGCCGGCCAGGCCACCTGCGAGGTCCTGCCCACGACATCGACCTGGTTCGGTGCCACCTACGCCGAGGACAAGGCGGCCGTGCAGGCGAGCCTCCGGAGCCTGATCGCCGCCGGCGAGTATCCAGCCAGCCTCTGGGCCTGAGCGGCGCGGCACCGGCGGCGGTAGATCCACGGAAGCCAACCGAGGTTTGCGGCGCTAGGATACCGACCGCAAGGGGTTGCCCGTGCCAATCGAGCGGCGTAGGAAACGGAGCGCAGCAAGGATTGCGAAGCGAGGTTTCCTCCGAGCGACCGGAGGGCAGGCGGGCACCTATCCGCCGCAGGCGGATTGGTCGCGCAGGGAGCGTCCGGCGAGATGGCACGGGCAACCCCGGCCCACTCGACATGAACGCCGAAAACTCTCCAGGATCCAGGGCAGGCATGACCGAATCGATCGCGGACGCCGGGTGGCGGTTCGACAACTCCTACGCCCGGCTGCCCGAGCCGCTCTTCGCGGCCGCGCCGCCGACGCCTGTCAGGGCGCCACGGCTGGTGGTCCTGAACGAGCCGCTGGCGGCGGCGCTCGGGTTCGACGCTCGTGTGCTGGGCGACGCCGGAGCGGGTGTCTTCGCCGGTAACGAACTGCCCCCCGGGGCCGAGCCGATCGCCCAGGCCTATGCCGGCCACCAGTTCGGCCACTTCACCAACCTGGGCGACGGCCGGGCCATTCTCCTCGGCGAGCAGATCGCCGCGTCGGGCGGCCGCTTCGACATCCAGCTCAAGGGCGCGGGCCGCACCCGCTACTCCCGCGGCGGCGACGGCCGAGCGGCGCTTGGGCCGATGCTGCGGGAATACGTGATCAGCGAGGCCATGCACGCCCTCGGCATCCCCACCACCCGCAGCCTCGCCGTGGCGCTGACGGGCGAGGTCGTGATGCGGACGACGCCGCTGCCGGGCGCGGTCCTCACCCGCGTGGCGGCGAGCCACATTCGCGTGGGCACGTTCCAGCTGGCCGCCGCGCTCGGCCGCCGGGAGGTGCACGAGGCCCTGCTCGACCACACCATCGCCCGCCACGATCCGGAACTGGCCGAACTCGACCCGGGCGAACGGCCCACGGCCTTCCTCGAGGCGGTGATCGAGCGGCAGGCGGCGCTCGTCGCCCGCTGGATGCTCGTCGGCTTCGTGCACGGCGTGATGAACACCGACAATATGGCAATCTCGGGCGAGACGATCGACTACGGTCCCTGCGCCTTTGTCGACGCCTACGATCCGGCGACCGTGTTCAGCTCGATCGACGCGCACGGCCGCTATGCCTACGTCAACCAGCCGGGGATCGCCCATTGGAACCTGGCCCGGCTGGCGGAGAGCCTCTTGCCGCTGGTGCCGGGCGACGAGGAGGCGGTGTTGGATCGCGTCCGGGGCGTGCTCGACACCTATCCGGATCGCTTCGCCAGCCACTACGCCGCCGGAGCGCGGGCCAAGCTGGGCCTCGAGGCCGAGGACGATGGCGACGGCGAACTGTTCGCGGCGTTGCTTCGCGAGATGCACGCCGCGGCCGCCGACTTCACGGAAACGTTCGCGACGCTCGCCCGCCTGGCCGAGGTGCCTGAGGACCAGGAGCCTGAGCCGGGGGCCGTGCCCTCGGCCGGCTGGCTGCGGGCCTGGCGGGCGCGGCTTTCGCGAGAGGGCGTTTCGCCATCGGCTCTGGCAAGCCGGCTGCGGCGGGTGAACCCGGTCGTGATTCCCCGGAACCACCGCGTCGAGGAGGCGCTCGCCGCGGCCGAGGCGGGCGACTTCGCGCCGGTCGAGCGGCTCGTGGCGGTCGTTCGCGAGCCGTATCGGGAGACGGCAGCGAACGAGCCCTACCGGGGCGGCCCACCGGCCGGCTGCGGCCCCTACCGCACCTTCTGTGGCACGTGACGCCGCCCAAGACGACCGGGCAATTTTCAGGCTGAATGACCAACACGGAGCACCGACCCGTGATCCCCCATGATCTGCTCCGCACCTGCATCTCCCGGGACCGGCCCGGCATCGAGATCGGCCCCTGGTGCAATCCCATCGCCCCCAAGCGGGACGGCTATCGCACGACCGTGATCGACGTGTGCGAGCAGGAGCCGCTTCGGCAAATGGCCGAAAACCGGGGCATCCGGGCGGAGAAGGTCGCGAATCTCGAGTCGGTGGACATCGTCGGCGATGCCTCGCGCATCCGCGAACTCGTGCGTGCAGCCGGCATCACGACCAGGTATGGCTGGATCATCAGTTCTCACAACCTCGAGCACCTGCCAGACCCGATTGGCTTTCTGACAGGTTGCAGCGAGTTGCTCGATCCCGATGGACTGTTGGGCATGGTCATTCCTGACAAGCGGTTCTGCTTCGACCGCTTCCAGCCGCTCACGACGCTCGCAGGAATGCTGCGGGCACGGGCCGCGCTCGCTGATCCATTCGAGCCGTCGTGGACCGCCTTCCAGCAGAAGTCGCTGGCGGCGCGGCTGGTCGCTGACGACGGCTCGCGGCGGCACGCGTGGGCGAGGGAGACCGATCAGCCCGACGAAATCGTCGTGGGTGACTGCCGGCCGGCCTTCCGCGCGCTCGCCGACAGCCTGACGCAAGGCACCCCCGAAGTCTTCCACGGTCATCGGTGGCGGTTCACCCCGGCCTCGTTCGAGTTGTTGGTGCTCGACCTCAGGGCCGTCGGACTGATCGCCCTTGAAGTCGAGACGATCTGCGACACGGTGGGGACGGGGTTCGGGGTCAGGATGAGGCCGGCGCAGCCTTGGAATCCGCCCTCCGAGGAGTTGGCGGAGCGGCGGTCGGCCCTCCTGCGGCGGATCGAGGACGAGCTGGCGACCGTATCGGGAGCGTATCGCAGGCTCCTGGAGGAGTGTGACCGCCTGAAGCCGCCGCCCTCTGCGGGCGACGTCTCGCCGTTGGCCGACACTGTCCGAGCCCCGGATGCGAGTCTTGCGGGCAGCCCCGACGAGCTGCCGGAGTGATTCGGGTCAAGGGGGCATACGATCCAGTGGACGGGGCCGGAATCGAACCGGCGACACACGGATTTTCAGTCCGTTGCTCTACCAACTGAGCTACCCGTCCGGTCGCTCCAGGCTCTTTTCCTAGGCCGAAACGTGGGGCTTGTCAATCAACGAGGCCCATTTGGCCGTGATTCTCCCCGCCCGCGCCGAACGCCCGCTGCCGCCTCGGCGCCGGTGCCTTCAGCGCGGCCGCGTCCGCCCGCCGACCGACGCGACCAGTTGCACCGCGAACAGGCCCAGGAAGGCCGCGCCGCCGAGGCTGGCCGGGCCGAAGCCGAACAGGAGGTCGCGGAACGTCGCCGGATCGAGCCGCTGCACCAGGCTCATCGCGATGCCGAACAAGAGACCCATGATCGCAGCCAGGGTGAACGCCTGCGACGCCTGCCGCATGAACCGACGGAAGCGGCCCGTGGCAGGCCGGCGTTTGGGTCGCGGCGCCGATGAGTCGCTGGCCTCGGCGGCCGGCCGCGGTTCCAGCACGGGCCACGAGGAGCTCTCCTCAGTGCGCCGTGACGGGGCGTCCTGACGGGCCCAGTTCGAGAGCCACGCCAGGCTGCGGGGCTGGTCGGCCGGCAACGGCGGCGGTTCCGGCGCGGCGCGATCGGGCCGCGCGGCATCGCCCCGCCGGGGCATGGCCTGCGGCACGGCGGGCGTCCACGGCCGCAGTCGCTCAGCAACCTCGGTGGCCGACTTGATCCGTTGGGCCGGGTTCTTCGCCATCATCGCCTCGATCACGCGGCAGAAGTCCGCGTTCAGCTTGGGGGCGAGCTCGCGGACGGGCACGGGGGTCGCCGACAGATGCCGCTGCATCTTCTCGCGACGGGTTCCGCCCGGAAACGGCACCTGGCCGGTGACGGCGAAGTAGAGCGTGCAGCCGAGGGCGTAGACGTCGGCCGTCGGGCCGACGTCGTCGGGCATGCGGATCTGTTCCGGGGCGATGTAGTCCATCGTGCCCACCACGCGGCCCAGGCGGCTCGACTCCTCCTCGATCTGGGAGCCTGCCAGGCCGAGGTCGAGCACCTTCACGCGGCCGTCGGGCATCACGAGGATGTTGCCAGGCTTCACGTCGCGATGCACGAGCCCCTGCTCATGGGCGTAGGCCAGGCCGCGGGCGGCCTGCGAGATCACCGAGGCCGCCAGGATCTCGTCGAGCGGGCCGTGCTTCTGCACCTGCCGCTTGAGGTCGAGCCCGGGCACGAGCTCGGTGACGAGGTAGTAGACCATCGCGTCGTAGCCGGCGTCGAAGGCGCGGACGAGGCTCTCGTGGTCGAGCCGCCCGAGGATCCGCATCTCGCGGCGAAAGGCCGCCTCGCTCTCCGGCGTGGAATTGGCCCGGGGCAGCACCTTGATGGCGACCTCGCGGCCCATCATGGCGTGCTCGGCCTTGAATACCTGCCCCATCCCGCCGCGGGCCACCTCGTCGAGCACGGTGTATTGGCCGAGGCGGAAGCGGCGCCGGCCGGCGAGAATCTCGCGGGCCTGGAAGGGGGTGAGGAGCGACTCCTGCACCAGCCGATCGGCGACGCCCTGATCCCAGTCGGCC
>JBJTAA010000018.1:0-7879 GCA_046090525.1 Planctomycetota bacterium | reverse complement strand
CCGAACAACGGCGACCTCCGCTTCGCCATCATGTGGTGCAATCACGACGTCGGCGCGGCCCGGGGAGCGGTCACGCCGGCGACCTTCGACATGCTCGTCGACTACGTCTCCACGACGTATTTCCCCCACCCGTCCTACTGGAAGATCGAGGGAAAACCGTATTTCTCGATCTACGACACGAATTCGTTCCTGAAGTCGTTCGGCAACGACCTCGACGCGGCCGCCGCCGCGCTCGAACGCTTTCGCGAGCGGGCCCGGGCGGCCGGCTTCCCCGGCCTGCATCTCAACGCCGTGCTCTTCGGCCTCCCAAGAGAGGCTCGGGACGAGGTGATCCGGCGGCTGGGCGTCGACAGTACCACGTCGTATGTCTGGATTCACCACTACGGCCTGCCCGACTTTCCCGCGACCGACTACGCAAAGGCGGCCGAGGGCTATTTTCGCGGAGTGGAGCAGGGGGGCGGCCAGCACGGTCTCGAGCAGCCGGCCGCATCGCTTCCCGTTCCCTATCACCCCAACGTGTCGATGGGCTGGGATTCGTCCCCCCGCTGCCGCAACGCCCCTGACTGGGCGAATCGCCGCGGCTATCCCTTCGGAGCTGTCATGGTGAACAACACGCCCCAAGCCTTCCGGCAGGCGCTCGAGCGGGCGAAGCCGCTGGCCGCCGCCAATCCGCCCGGGCAGCGAATCATCACGATCAACTCGTGGAACGAATGGAGCGAGGGCAGTTACCTGGAGCCCGACACGGTCCACGGCCTCGGCTATCTGGAGGCGATCCGAGACGTGTTTCCACCGGCCCGTCCCTGAGGCTCGCGCCCGCAGCGGTCCACGCCGGGTGGCGCGAGGGCGGTCATTCGGCCACCGCCTTGCAGGCCGCCGCACATGCTCGACAGGCCGCAGCACACGTTTTCGAGTGCGGCATGTCACCGCACGCTTCGCAGGCCGTGGCACATTGCAGGCACGCTTCCTCGCAGATCTCGCACATCTCCCTGGCGAGCGGGGAGTCGTATTCCATCAGTGCCACGCAGGCCCGACACGTCTCGAGGCAGGTCAGGCACGCCTTGTGGCAGCCGGGACAGCCACCGTGGATCAGGCATTCGCGGCAGGCCCGGAGGCAGTCGTTGCAGGCCCTGATGCACGCATCCTTGGCGACTGGGTCGAGCTTGGCCTCGGACGCCTGCGTGAATCCGCCGAAGCCCGAGAGGCCAAGGCACAGGATCGCCAATGCGATCGTTGCGACATGGTTCATGAGGTTGGTCTCCTGTTCGAGGTCGGATGAAAGCAGGACGCAGGGGGGCCACGCCAGCGTGACCACCTGCGCCCCGGCGGCAGCCGGCCCACTGAAAGCCGGCACGCCGCCCATGGTTCAGTTTGGAGCGGGCTGCTGTTCGCCGAGCCGCTTCATGAGCGCGTCGTGTTCCGAGATGGCCTTGGCCAGAGCGTCGTCGATCTTTTGGCAGCACGCCATGGCAGCCACGGCATCGACGTTGTCTTCCATGCAGCAGCCGCAGAGCGTGGCGTGATTGACTTTGGCCGCGGCGAGATTGCGGTCGATGCTGTCCAGGGCGGCAAGGGTGGCCTGGTCCTTCAGCGACTCGGCCTGCCTTCGCATCCACGCCAGATGCCGTTCGGACTTCGCGATGTAGTCGCCGATTTCATCCGTGGCGGCTTGGGCGATCCGTGGGCTGACGACGATGACTTCGGGTTGCACTCTCACGATCACGTCCGCACGAGGCCCAGGCTGCTCCCGCACGATTTGCGGCGTGCCGGGACGGGTGCTGCGGATGTACTCGCGGAATGCCCCGGCCGAATCCCTGGCCCCGCGCATGGCGCTCCGCGCTCCCCGGCCGTAGAAGTTGAAGTATCCGCGGGCTTTTGCGTCGGCCGCCGGTTGTGCGGAAGCGAGCTCGGCACCCAGGACGACGACGGCCAGAAGAGCGACGGTGAGCGACTTCACGGTGTGGACTCCACGGAAGGAAGGTTGATCCTCCGCGTCCGTGCAGCCGTTCATTCGTACGCCTAGGCGGTCTCGGCTCGCATCGCGCGGGCGGCGAACTCGCGAAAAGCCGCGGCTGTCGCGCGCAGGACACTCGTGAAAAGTCGGTGCGGCATCGGCGCCGCAGATCGGCTACTGCCAGGACGGCAGCTCGATGCCACGCTCGCGGGCCCGCTGCCGGAGGGCGAGTTCGTAGCGTTCGAGCAACTGGCGGCGGACCGCCTGTGCGTCGGCCGCTGAGCCACCGTTGGCCGCGGCCGTCGGGGCGGCCGGCGGCTTGCGGGGGCGACGCGGCGACTTGCTCCAGGCTCGTGGATTCACGGCGAACAGCAGGTCTTTGTAGACGAGCGTGCGGTCGATGCCGCGGTCGAGGATCTCCTGCCTGTCGTCGGGCGCGGCTGCGAAGTAGGCATCCAGATCGCCCGCCAGAGCCCGCTGCCACTCCTGCTCGAGCGCTCCCTGCACCTCGCGGAGTTCCTCGGGACTCATGCGGTCGACATTTCTGACGATCTCGGCCACCGCCCGCTTGCCGGCCCGGCCCGGCGCGCCCCCTTCGAGCAGCGTGCGCTCGAGCTCGAGCGTCTGCGACACGAGGTCGTCGCCCCGGCCCAGCCAGAGCCAGCCCGCCAGACCGATGCCGACCAACGCGACGAGGCCGGCCGAGGCCCAGGCCCGCCGGCTGCCGGAAGACGTTTCGGCCGGGCGCGGTCGGCCGCGGCTCATTTCAGGCCTGGTCATAGGTCGTCGGAATCGCCGTCGTCGGCCGGTTTGGTCGGGTCGTTGCCGTCGGCGATCGTGCAGTACCAGCGCAGCACGTCGAAGTCGGTTTCATTGACGATCGCCTCGACGTGGCCGTCGAGAAACACGAAGTTCGTGATTCCTGGATGCCGGCTGCCGAACTTGCGGTTGCTCCGGTCGTCGGGCCCCGAGGCGAGGCCGCGGAGCGTGTCACGAAACTGCGTGGTCGGCGTGTCGGCCGCGAAGAACGCCGTGTCGCCCTGGTTGTAGTGAACCTTGTCGCTCGGCCACGACGACTGCACTGGCGGAAGGTGCCGCTCCCCCACGGCGAAGGTCTTGCTCAGTCCGTCGGTCACCTGGCCGGCGCGGATCCGCGAGAAGGTGTGGATCGGCCCGGCGTGGATCGGGGCGTTGCGCGGGTCGGCGGCCTCGTCTCCCTCGTAGGGGTCGGGCGAGGCGTAGGTGTAGTAGGCGCCCGCGTTGGCGGCATAGTCGCCGCCGGCTGCGACACCGGTGCCGCCCGCCGGCGGCGAGCCGTTGTTGTTGTCGAAGTTGCGGTCGCTCGCCGGCGCCCGGCGGCTCGGGCAGAAGTAGCCTGCAACGGGCGTTCGCATCGCCTGTGCGTTGGCTGGGTCATGCACCGGTGCGGTGGGCACGTAGGCATCGAAGATCGACTGTTGTTCCATGAACGGCAGCAGGCGAAAGGCCCATGAGTACGCCTCGCGGAGCCGCGGCGGGGCGCCTTCGGGGACGCCGCCGGGGCTGCGGCTGTCGCGGCCCTTGGGAAACACCTTCTTCGTGCCCTCGTGGTTGGCGATGGCGAGGCCGACCTGCTTGAGATTGTTGTTGCAGGAGAGGCGCCGGGCCGCCTCCCTGGCCGCCTGGACGGCCGGCAGCAGGAGCCCGATCAGCACGGCGATGATCGCGATCACGACCAGCAGTTCCACGAGCGTGAAGCCGGCGGCTGGCCGAGACCTGATTGCTGCTGGTGCTCGCATGGCGGGGTGCCCTCGGGGACAAACTTGGGCAAGAAGCGGAGCGGGCAAGATTTTCGATTCCCGCTGCGGTGGCGTCAAGCGAGCGATCGCCCCTCTGCCCGCAAGGAGTGTCTGGCGGCGTCGGGGCATGACCTCGCCGCGGCCGCGGCGCGAAATGCGACCGAGGCGTCGATGACTCCTAGGTTTGCGACGGAGGTCGCCGCCCCACGAGTGGACCGCAGCCGGAGCGTGTGCGGACCGCCATGGGGACAGCCGTGTTCTTCGCTCCGGGGTTCGACCGATGACAGAAACCTGCCCCGCTCCCGACCGGGTGCTTCATCTGCCCCTCGGGGAGGCCGTCGGCGGCGGCCGGTCTTCCACCCTGATGAGCTCGCCGGGCCTCGAGCTGATTCGGCTCGTCATTCCCGCCGGGACGGCGATCCCGGCGCACCGCAGTCCCGGGGAACTCACCGTGCACTGCATCGAAGGCCATGTCGCCGTGGAGCACGACGGGCATGCGATCGACCTGCGGCCCGGCGACCTGCTGCATCTGTGCCCGCAGGAAATCCACGCCCTCAGGGGGCTGTGCGACTCGTCGGTGCTCGTGACGCGGCTTCGCCCTCATGGTGCCGACCTTCCCGAGACGATCTCGGAGTTTTGAGCCTGGGAGCCCGCGCCAGCGGCCCGACGTTTGAGGTGGTGGCGCGGTTGCCGAAGGCTGGTCAGTCGGCGTCGTCGCCAAGGTCGGCGTCGTCCTCGGTGTCCCACTCGTCGTCAGCGTCGTCCTCATCCCGGTGGGCAGTCATTCGCGCACCTGCGTATTGCCCTCGACGTGCCGGGGCTCATAGGGACAGTGACGACAGCCGGAGCCGCAGCAAGAGCCACGCGCGAGGTGGTAGGCGGCCGTGAAGACCAACAGGCCGTTCTCGAAGTAAGAGTCGGGCTCGCGCGGGGCTTTCTCGTTGTCATCATCCGGTGCTTCGTGAGGCATGAGTTTCCCTCGCCCTATTTTCCCGCATGCGTCGCCAGGCCGAGAGTTGCCCGAGGTCCATGGTTTCATGGGCTGCCATCACGAACACGAGCTGGCCGACACCCCAGTCACCGACGAGTCTGGTTCGCGGCCCACTCGCCGCTACTCGACGCTGCCGGTGTGCCCCAGGGAATATCGGCCGACGATATGAACGAGAAACCCGACGGGCCCAGCCAGGAAGGTGAGCACGAGTGAGACGGTCCTGAGCAGCCAGGGCATCCCCAGTTTCACGCTCTCCCGGGCGATCCAGGCCCCGACCACCATGTCGAAGACGAGGTAGTGCGTCCAGGCCGCGGCGAAGACCCAGTCGTCGCTGAAGACCTGTCGGAGGCCCTGGAGCGTCATGACGTCTCCCGGCGGCGGCCCGTCTGTGGCAAGCTTCCAGCCAATCACGCCGGCGTACCCCAGTGCCAGCAGTGCGGGCACGACCAGGGCGCAGAGGACCCCCGAGACCAGTTTCTTGCCCGGGAACGCCACCAGAGCGAGCCAAGCCAGCAGGGCCAGCGTGTTCGTGGCTTGAAAGAATGTCTCGGCCATAAAAGGAGCGTGTCTCGTTGGGGGCATTCCGGGGGCAGCCACTCCAGTATCGTTGTTCATGCACTGCCAGGTCATCAGGAGCTTCGCCATACCTGACCTGCCCCCCTGGAACGCCGCCAGTTCGAGAGGGAGAATCCTCGGGGCGTGCACGTTCACTGCCGCCGGCGAGCTGCGTCAGCACCGGATCGGCCGAACTCCGGCTGATCGAATCCAGGCATAGTCTGATGAGCGTCGTCGCGTCGCGGAGCGCTCCCTGTGACCACCCCTGAATCCCACCGTGTGCTCGTGGGGCCGCGGACTCTGCTCGTGGCCTGGGATGCGGCCGACTGGACCGTGATCGAGCCCCTGCTCGAAGCGGGGATGCTTCCCAATCTCGACTCGCTGCTCGCCGGCGGCCTGCTCGGCTGGTTCACGGTGCCGCTGCCGCTCGATCCATCGGTGCTCGCCACCTCGCTGAGCACCGGCCTTCCTCCCGACGTGCATGGGATCCTGGCATCCACCGACTCCGCGAAGGAGCGACGGGTTCCCGATCTGGCGGAGCGATTTGCGGCGGCAGGCCGGCTCGCGCTCTCCATCGGCTGGCCGGGGAGCCATGGCGTGTCGGAAGCCCCGCGGCTGCTCTGCGTCTCCGACACCTTCGATGCCGCCCCGGCTTCCCGCGCCAGTGATCCATGGCCGCTGCCCCCGGGCTCGGTGGTTCCCGAGAGCCTTGCGGCCGACATCGCCGAGATTCGCTTCCACCCGGCCGAGTTTGCGGCATCCGATCTCGCGACGCTCATCGCGGAGATCACCACCATGAACCTCGCGGCCGAGCCGCGTGTCTCGCGCATGGCGATGCATCTTGCCGCGTCCATCAGCCGCCAGTCGGCCGCCACCTTCCTGATGGAGAACCATCCCTGGGAGTACGCTCAGGTGTTCTTTCCGGGCATCGAGGGAATCTCGCGGGAATGCCTGGAGTTTCAGCCGCCGCGGCTGCCCCATGTTCCGGAGCAGGAGTTCCGCCGCTACGAACGGGCGGTCGCCGAAACCTACCGCCTCCACGATCAGATGCTGGGCCGTCTCGTCGCCCTCGCCGGCCCTGACGCGACCATCCTGCTCGTCGCCACGCGGGGCGTGGAGAGCGGGGATGCCCGGCCGACGCCGCTGCCTGGCGAGCATGTCGAAACGGCGGCGTTTCATCGCCCCGCAGGCTTCTGCGTGCTGCGGGCTCCGGGCCTCCGCGCGGACGATCTCCTTCACGGCGTCGGGCTCCACGACCTCGCGCCCACCATCCTCTGGCTGGCGGGCCTTCCCCTCCCTCCCGGGCTGCCGGGGCGGCCCCTGCTGCAGGCCGCCGCGTCGCCCGATGGACGCGAGCCGCCCCGCGACGATAGCTCACTCGCTCCGCCGCCGCCGCCGCTTCGAGCACTCGCCGACGACTCCGGCACCGAGCGACGTCTCCACCTCGCCATCGCGCATCTCAACGCAGGCCGCGCGGTCGAGGCACTCCCGCTCTTGGAAGCCCTCTGCGCGGAGCTGCCTGAACGGGTCGGCCCGGTGCTCCTCCGCATCACATGCCTGCGAGCACTTGGCCGGTCGGCCGAGGCGATGGCCCTCCTCGAACGTCAGGCAGCCCGCCCCGAGGGAGGCGTGCGGCCACGACCGGGGCGACGTGCCCGCTTTCTGCCCCGCTACGACCTCATGCGCGGGCTCTTGCACCTCGACGAAGGCCGGCCCGACGCCGCCCTGGCATGCTTTCGCGCCGCCGTCGAGGCCCGCCCGCAACACGCTGGATTGCATCTTCATGTGGCTCGCGCCCTGCTCGCTCTCGGCGAGCGGCACCAGGCGGAAGCGGCGCTCCGACGCGCGGTGGCCATCGATCCCGGCGAGAGTGAGGCCCAGTTTCTGCTGGGCCAGCTCCTGTACCAGCAGCAACGTTTTTCCGAGGCCCTCCAGCCCGCCATGGAGGCTGCCGCGAAGCTCCCCCACCGGCCGGAATCCCACCGCCTGCTCGGCTTGACGCTCACGCGGCTCGGCAGAACGGCGGAAGCGGCTTTCTGCCTTGAAAACGCCGAGCGGCTCTCCCGGCCTGCCACCGATCCCACCGGCGGGATATAGTAGTTTTTCTGTCACGGCCCTCGCCCTTCGAGAGTCTGCTCATGGCCACCGCCACCAATCGCTCCCGTCGCTTCTCCCCCGCTTCGCTGGCCACCGTCGCCCTCGCGGCCGGAGGCAAGACAGCCTTGGCAGCGGTGCTGTTTGATACGCCCTATCAAGTGAACCCACCAGCCAACGGCATCGACACGGCGACCGGCAGCGGCACGGAAGCGTTCGGCGCGTGGACGGCGACGTTCGTCAATGCGAGCGGGGGACGGACACGCACGGTTGATACCGCCGCGGCGCCAGGCTCGCTGCGACTCGCCCTCTCCACGGACAGCGTCACGAACATGGACGTCGATACGTTCGAGTTCACCGCGGCGGTGCCGGCCGGTGCGCCGGCCGGCACCGTGAGCTTCGGCTACAACTACAGCGAGTTCGACCCTTTTGGCGACACCAGCTTCTCCTACACGAAAAACTGCACGGTTCAGCCGATCGCCTTGACGACGGGGACTTCCACCTTCAGTT
>JBJTAA010000017.1:0-3804 GCA_046090525.1 Planctomycetota bacterium | reverse complement strand
GTCGGTTCCCACTGGCCGAGCGCCCGGCCGTCGAAGAGTGGTCTCCACTCCGGCGGGGCCGGCGGGGCCGCCGTGCCCGCAGAGGCCGAGAGCAGGCAGGCGGCAGCAGCGACGAGAAAGGAAGCGGGTTTGCAGGTGCGGCAATGGGCGTGGCTCGTCATGGTGATGGTGGCTAGGGTTCGGGAAGCGATGGGGAACTCCGCGGGGCCGAGCGTTCGGTGGGGCTGCTCGAGCAGCGGCAAGCCAGCTTCGGCCGATGCCGCTCCGGGAACGCCGGTGCTCCGGCCATCCGCGGCCCGAGCCTCGGCTGCAGCGTACCGCCCGGTGGCGTCCCCGTGCCACCCGGCGTCGGCTGGGCGACGCCACGTTGCGGGCGACTGCGAGCCACGCTCGCCACCCCAGGCAGTTCGTGACCGCCGCGCTGCGGGGGATTGACAGAAAAGTGAACTCATGTACACTTCAAGCCATCGGTCTCGGTCCGGCGGTGCGGCCGCCCCCGTGACACCCCTCCCGGAGGCCTCACCCATGCTCGCGCGACTGCAGACCTTTTCGCTGTTCGGCATCGACGCCGTGCCCGTCGACGTGGAGGTGGATGTCTCCGCCGGGGCCCTGCCAGCCACGGTCTTGGTCGGCATGCCCGATGCAGCCATCCGCGAGAGCACCCACCGGGTCGCACGGGCGATGGTCAACTCGGGCTTCAACCGGCCGAACGACAGGATCGTCGTCAATCTGGCCCCGGCCGAGTTGCCCAAGCAGGCTGCCACGTTCGACCTCCCGATCACGCTCGGCATCCTCGCGGGCAGCGGTCAGTTCTCCTCCGAGCGGCTCCAGGACTACGCGGTCGTGGGGGAGTTGTCGCTGGAAGGATCGACCCGCCCGGCCCGCGGCGCGCTGTCGATCGCGATGGCCGCCGCCCGGCAGCGACGAGAGCGGCCGCTCAAGGGAGTGGTCGTGCCCGCGGCGAGCGCCACCGAGGCGGCGGTCGTCGAAGACATCGAGGTGATCCCGGTCTCCTCGCTGACCGAGGCCGTGCAGTTCTTCGCCGGCGACCTCGAGATTCCGCCGGCACCGCCGCGGGTGGCCGAGTGGTTCGACCGCTTCGCCAGCTACGACGTCGACTTCGCCGACGTGCTGGGGCAGGAGGCCGCCAAACGGGCGATCTGCGTGGCGGCGGCGGGTGGCCACAACTGCTTGATGGTGGGGCCGCCCGGAGGGGGCAAGACGATGCTCGCAAAGCGGGTTCCCACGATCCTGCCCCCGCTCTCCGCGGCCGAATCGATCGAGACGACGCGGATCTACAGCGCCCTGGGCCTGCTGCAGCCGGGCCAGCCGCTCCTCGCGACGCGTCCGTTCCGTGCCCCGCACCACACGATCTCCGAGGCCGGCCTCGTGGGTGGCCGCTCGATTCCGATGCCGGGGGAGATCAGCCTGGCCCACAACGGCGTCTTGTTTCTCGACGAGCTGCCGGAGTTCAACCGGCGGACACTCGAGGTGCTGCGCCAGCCGCTCGAAGATGGCGCGGTCACGATCAGCCGGGCCAAGACGACGACGCGGTTTCCGGCCGACTTCATGCTGGTGGCGGCGCTCAACCCCTGCCCCTGCGGCTACCGTGGCGATCCGCGGCGGCAGTGCCAGTGCACCACGCCCCAGGTCGAGAAATACATGAGCAAGGTCTCCGGGCCGCTGCTCGACCGGATCGACATCCATCTGGAAGTGCCGGCCGTGCCCTTTCGGGAGTTGTCGGCGCAGCGGCCGGGCACCTCGAGCAGCCAGATGCGGGAGGCGGTGCTGGCCGCGCGGCTCCGGCAGGCGGAGCGGTTCAAGGATTGCGGCACCCGGTCCAACGCCCGCATGACGAGCCGGCAGATTCGCGAGTTCTGCCGGCTCGATCCGCCGGCGGCCGAACTCTTGCGGGCGGCGGTGGCCGATCTCGGCCTCTCGGCGCGGGCCCACGACAAGGTGCTGCGGGTGGCCCGCACCGTGGCCGATCTCGACGCGGCCGACTCGCTGACGGCGGCCCATGTGAGCGAGGCGATCAACTATCGACTCCTCGACCGCGGGCTCTGGCAGTGATCGCGGCGCCCGCAGGCCGCAGGGTGGGCGCGAGCGTCGGCCATATGCCAGACTCCCGACATGACAATCCAGGAACAATCCGCTGCCCGGCCGGAGTCGGCGGAGGCGTCCGCGGCTGCCTCCTGGAGGCCGTTTCGGCTCCGCATGCTCGTCGCCACGGCGCTCGCGGGCGCGGGATGCCTGTTTTTCTGGGTCGATCTTCCGGTGGCGGTGTGGTTCCGGACGCATCGCCTGCCCGGCGATCTGGCCAGGCTCGTCGACCTCAGCGAGGTCTTCGCCCACGGGCTCGGCGTGGCCGTGCTGCTCGGCGTGGCGGTGACGCTCGACCGGCCGCTGCGGCAGGCGGCCACGGCCCGCGGCGAGGTGCTGCGGCTGGTGGCGGCCGCCTATGCCGGCGGCCTCATCGTCGACGTGATCAAGGCGCTCGTGACGCGGGTGCGGCCCCGGGCCGCCGACCTCACGGCGGTGGCCTCGGCATTCGGCACCTTCGGCACCGCCGCGGCCAACGGCGACATGGCGGCCGCCGGCCTGACGGGCAAGAGCGTCGACTTGATGAGCTTTCCGTCGGGGCACGCGGCGACCGCGGCCGGCCTGGCCACGGCCCTCTGCTGGCGTTATCCGCACGGCGTTCCGGTGTTCGCCGCGCTCGCGGCGGCGGCGGCGGCCCAGCGGGTGGTGTGCTCCGCCCACTACCCGAGCGATACCGCGTTCGGCGCCGCGCTCGGTGTCGCGGCGGCGGCCCTCTGTCTGGGGCGATCGCGCCCGGCGTCGGCCGCTCGGGCGTGAGGCCCGGGCGTTTGGCGGCCGGTGGGCCGACCTGCTACGCTTCCATGTCGGTCAAAAAGCGTTTTTTCTCCGCGTGAGCCGCCCATGCCCCCCGCCAAAAAACCCCGCAAGTCAGCCAAGGCCGCTTCCGCCCAGCCGGCCGCCAAGCCCGAGGCTCGGGCAGCGTCGGCCGGTGCTCACGGCGGCAAACGGATTCTGCTCGTCGACGACGACAACGAGATCGTGGAATCGATGCGGACGGTCCTCGAGACCCGTGGCTACGAGATCCTCGTGGCCAAGGACGGCAACCAAGGGCTCGTGATGGCCGAGAGCGAGGAGCCGGATCTGGTGGTGCTCGACATGATGATGCCGAAGCGGAGCGGCTTTCTCGTGCTCGAGAAGCTGCGGCGAAGTCGGCCCGACCCGATGCGGGTGATCATGATCACCGCCAACGAGGGGAGTCGGCACAAGGCCTATGCCGAGATGCTCGGCGTCGACGACTACATCCGGAAGCCCTTCGCCATGGATCGTCTCCTCGAAAGCGTGGATCGTCTGCTCTCCTGACGCCGGGCCGAGGATCTCGGCCGCATTCCGGATCCCGCCGACTCGGTTGCCCGGCATGCCGTGCCGGTGCCCGCCTTCCCGCAACCCACTCCACTCCCTCGCGAGGTCGCCCATGCTCATGTGGCGTTCGGTCGTCAGCAGGCTGGTCGGCATCGGCCTCGCCGTCTCGCTGGCGACGTTGCCTGCGGCGGCCGCCGCGGCCGGGAAGATCTGGTCGCAGCCGGTGGAACGCATGCCGCTCGCCGGCGACGCCGCGGCCGCGGGGCAACCGTTCTCGGCACCGCCCGGCTTCGTGGTCGAGCGGCTGTTCGTCGTGCCGGCCGAGGAACTCGGCTCGTGGGTCACGCTGACGGTCGATCCGGAGGGCCGCCTGATCGCGAGCGACCAGGGCGACAAGGGGCT